>NZ_JALXPM010000030.1:0-35219 GCF_025147615.1 Brevibacterium luteolum
ATTCCACCACGCCTGGCACGAACGCCACGGCTGGCGATCCACACTCATCAACGGACTACCCGCCTGGATACCACCCCAGACCCTCGACCGAACCCAACGACCGCTCTTCCACTCCCGATTCCAAGCCGAACTAGCCGACCCAGTCACACTCTTCCCCGAATGATGTATCCGCCTGCCTAAGCGGGCTACCGCCGGAGCGCTCCTCGTGGGGTGACCGGACGTGCTCGCCGCATCACCCCACCGGCAGCTCAGTCCATCACGAGCCCGTTGTCGACGATGAGGTTCTGGCCGGTCACCGCGCGTGAAGCCGGTGAGGCGAAGAACGTCACTGCCGAGGCGAACTCCTCCGGCGTCGTGACATGCCCCAGAGGCGTGTTCGCAGCGATAGCATCGAACACCTCATCAGGGGTGGCCGAGGACGCGTCGGTGGTGCGCAGCAGCCCGCCGGAGACCATGTTGACGCGCACACCCAACGGGCCGAGGTCCTTGGCGTAGGTGCGGGTGAGCGAGAGCAGCGCGGCCTTCGCGGCGGTGTAGTCGTGGTAGGGCACGACGGGGTTCTGGAACAGGTTGGTGCCGATGTTGACGACCCGACCCGAACCGATCTCGCGGAATCCGCTCATCGCAGCCTGAATGACGTGGATCGCCCCGCCGACGGTGCCGCGGAACTGCTGCTCGAAGGCGGCGAAGGCGATCTCATCGGCGTCCGGGCGCTCATCGCCGTTGAAGGAGAAGTCGACAAGCGCGTTGTTGATGACAGTGGAGACCGGCTGGCCGAACTCCTCGCGGGCGGTCTCGAACATCGCCACCACCTGGCGGAAGTCGGTGACGTCGGCTTCGACGGCCAGCGCGCGACCGCCTCGGGCCCGGATCTGCTCGGCGAGCTCCTGGGCCTGGTCAGCCGAATAGCGGTAATTGATGACGAGTGCCGCGCCTTCGCGGTAGAAGGCCTTGACGAGCGCGGCGCCGAGCCCGCGGCCGCCTCCGGTGACAAGGACGAGCTGTTCGTTCAGCGGCAGCGCCGCCGTCGTGTGAGCCTGCGCGTTCGACATCGAAACTCCCTAAGGCTGGGGCCGCACGCGGCCCGTGGACGTGAGGTGCCACCAGCCTATCCGGTTCGCACCGGTCTGAGCAGTGCGCGCTCAGCGGGGCTCAGCCCCGTCCGGCGCGTTCGGCTGCGCGGCGCTGCCGGCGGGTGAGGAACTCTCCGTCGCCAGCGGCCTGATCCCCTCCCGACGCGGTGGTGGCCGGTTCCGAGGCGGTGGTGGCCGGTTCCGAGGCGGTGGTGGCCGGTTCCGAGGCTGAGGTTCCCTCCGCCTCGGCGACGTCGCGTGCTGGGACGGACGCCTCACCCGGGCGGGTCGCAGCGGCGCCGTCAGCGGGACGGTCGCCGTCCTCGCCGCCGGGCAGTTTCGAACGGTCGAAGCCGAGCTTCCTGCCCGGGGCGGTGAGGGGGTAGAAAATGAGGAACCACAGAACGATGAGCACGCCTGCGATGATGAGGATGCTGCCCCAGGCCGGGATCGTGCGGTCGAAGGCGAGCAGCGCTTCCTGCAGTGCTCCGGCGGTCGCGGTGGAGATGATCTCCGGGACGCCGACGAGGCCGTTGGTGGCCATGAAGATGACGCCGACGGCGATGAAGACGATGCCGGAGATGAGCGAGGTCGTGTGGAAGTCGCGGCCAGCGATCGTGATCGTCTTGCCGCGCAGCCACGAGATCCGATCGGCGCCGAGCTTCTGCCAGACAACGGCGATGACGAACACCGGCACCGCGATGCCGAGCGCATAGACCGACAGGTAGAACATGCCGGTGAGCGGACTGCCGCCCGAGGCCGCCAGGGTGAGCACGGCACCGAGGATCGGGCCGGTGCAGAACCCGGCGACACCGGAGACGATGCCGAGCACGTAGGCACTCAGCAGCGAGGCGGTGCCGCCGCTGCCGGCGCCGGGGTTGCGCAGACTCTCGGGCATGAAGCGGCCCAGGTCGAAGCCGAGCCCGAAGATCTGCAGCAGCCCGAAGATGATGAGCAGGACGCTGGCGACCATGATGAGGGTGGTGCGGTGGGCGGTCAGCAGCGCGCCGATGAAACCGGCGCCGGCACCCATCGGCAGCAGGATCGTGAGCAGCCCGATGAAGAACATCGCCGCCCGGCCGACGAGCTTCGTCCCACCGGAGACACTGAAGGCGAAGAACGCCGGGATGAGCAGCGCCCCGCACGGGCTCAGCAGAGCGAGCACGCCACCGAGGAACACTGCGGTGAGTCCGATGGTCATGAACTGCCTCCTGCCTCGTACGGGTTGTCCTGCTCAGCGGCCTCGATGGCCTTCTGAAACTCCTCCAACGGCTGTGCACCGGACATCGGCTGCCCGTTGATGACGAAGGCCGGGGTGGAGAACGCACCGACCTCGGCGGCCTCTTCGGCGTTGTCGCGCACGTGCTGGTAGGCCTCATCGGATTCCATGTCGCGCTCGAACTGCGCGAGGTCCATGCTCAGCGCCTGCGCGGCCGCAGTGAGCTTCTCCTGTGTCAGGTCAGGGGGGTCGAGCGGCTCGCCGTCGCCGAACAGGCTCTGGTGGAACTCGATGTAAAGGTTCTGCTGGCCGGCCGCCCACGCGGCGCGGGCGGCGCGGTTGGAGTCCTCGCCGAAGAAGTCGACGTCGCGCCATTCGATGCGCAGCTTCGCCTCATTGAGGTACTGGTCGATGAGCTGCGGTTCGACCTCGGCGGAGTGCTTGGCGCAGAACGGGCATTGGAAGTCGGTGAAGACGACCATCGCCACCGGCGACTCGGGGTTGCCGAGCCCGAAGGGGTCCTCAACGTCACGCCGGGCTTCGCCGGGGGTCTCGCCGTCGGAGTCACCGTCGGCAGCAGGCGAAGCGCCGGCACCGGCGTCACCTCCCTGGCCAGCCGTTCGGGTCTGCTCAGCCACCGGGGCAGGCTGGTCGTCCTCGTCGATGACGAGGATGAAGATCGCGATGAGGGCGATGACGAGGATATTCACCGGAATCGCCCAGAACCAGAAGGGACGCGAATTGGCACGCACGTCCCCACCATAACGAAGGCTCTGGCGCCTGTGCACACGCTGAACACAAGGTCACCTGCCGCTTAGGGCGAGACTGTCAGGCGCACCGCCGCGCCTCGGAGCAGACGGGGATATAGGGTGTCAGCACAGCCTCCTCCCCTGCCCAGCCGCCTGCGCGGCATCCCCATCCGGAAGGCGACTTCGACGTGAACCGCACTGCGGGACTTCCCACCCTGACCCTCGGCGCACCCTGCCTGCTGGCTGCCAGCCTGTCCGTCTGGATCGAGGTGCTCTTCGCCTCGCTGCTGCTGGCAGCCACACTGGCGCTCACCGCGGCAGGCCTCACCTTCATCCTCCTCGGCGTCTTCGCGCGCTACGCCAGCCGCGCGGTGCGCGCGGCGTTCCTCATCGGCTGCAGCCTGGCTGCCGGGCTGTTCGCCTTCGGCACGCTGCGGCTGCTGCTGGACAACCTCGCCCACTCAGGTGGCGCCAACATCGGTGCCGGGCTCATGTACCTGGCCGGCAGCCTGCTGACCGCCCTCGCCGGGCTCATCGTCCTCACCGTCGCCGTCGTCGGCGCGATCGAAGCGCAGCGCGCGGCGCGCACTCCGGCCGCAGCGACACCCCCGGCTGCAGCGACCGACCCAGGTACACCGACAACCGCCCCTGCACCCGTGACCGCCGACCCGACTGCCGGCCGGACAGGTGATGACCTGCCGCGCATCCGGCGCATCATCGGATTCGCCTGCCTGCTCAGCGCCGCACCCCTGTTCATGGCCGTGTCCACCTGCACCGACGCGCCGGCGACGGATTCGGCGTGGCCGACTGCCTGCCTGATCCTCTTCAGCTGCTGCGCTGTCATCCTCGCGATCAGCGGGGTATGGCTGCTGGCCCACCCGCGCATAATGCTCGCAGCCTGCCTGCTCATCTACCTCCTCGGCCTCGGTCTGCTGTTCGCCCGGCTGCCGCGCTTCGCCTCCGACGGCGAACTCGACCACGACGCCCGCCTGAGCGTCATCGAACTGCTGACGATCGGGGCCCCGGACCTGCTGGCAGCCATCACCGCCGGCCTCGCCCTGGCGATCGCTGTGCGCCTCACGGTGCGCAGCACCCCCACACCCCGGTGACCACAAGCCCCCTTGCTGTCAACGAGCAGCCGCACACCGCCTCGGGCCCGGTGCCGTCGATCCTCGCCTCCAGCTCCCTGCCCGGGGCCGCGACCGCCGCCTGAGCGCGCAGGGACGCCGAACGCCGGGCACCTGCCGGTTGCAGTGATTTGCCAGCTTGGGTATTAGGATGAGTCGGAGACTCTGCACCGTCAACCTTGCGAAACGGACCCTTCTTTGAACGGCAATTCGACTTTCCGGCATTCCAACGTCGCGCTCCTCGGCCTGGTCGAGGTGACGGCACCCGTGGAGGTCACCTCGGCCTCCTTCGACCAGCGACTCGCCGGAACCCTTGAGCGTCTGGGACTGCCCCACGGCCTGCTCGAACGCGTCGCCGGGGTCAACGCCCGCCGCAACTGGGAGCACCCCTCGGACTTCTCCACCGGTGCCGCCGAGGCCGGGCGCAGGGTGCTGCGCGAGACCGGCATCGACGCCGAGCAGGTCGGGCTCATGATCAACACCTCCGTCACCCGCGAGAACCTCGAGCCCTCTGTTGCGGTGTCGATCCACCACGGCATCGGCCTGCAGCCGCACGCCATGAACTTCGATCTCACCAACGCCTGCCTGGGGTTCGTCAACGGCATGACCCTGGCAGCGACGATGATCGACTCCGGCCAGCTCGACTACGCCCTCATCGTCGCAGGTGAGGACGCCTCCCGGGTGCAGGAGTCGACGATCGAGCGGCTCTCCCGCCCGGAGATCACCCGGGCCGAATACCTCAACGAGTTCGCCTCGCTCACCTTGGGCTCCGGCGCCTCGGCCGCCCTGCTGGGCCCGGCGGACAAGCACCCGGAGGGCCACCGGATCCTCGGCGGGGTGACCCGGGCGGCGACGTGGAACCATCAGCTGTGCGTCGGCGACCACGACGGCATGTTCACCGACGCCAAGGGACTGCTGGAGAACGGCATGGAACTCGTCACCACCGCCTGGCACACCGCCCACGGCGACGGCTGGGACTGGCGGAACATGGACGCCTATGTCATGCATCAGGTCTCTGACATCCACACGAATTCGATCGCCAAGGCCGTCGACCTCGACACGACCCGGATCCCGAAGACCTACCCGCAGCTCGGCAACGTCGGCCCGGCCTCCCTGCCGATCACGCTCACCCGCAAGGCCGCTGAGCTCAGTGCCGGCGACCGGGTGCTGTGCATGGGCGTGGGCTCGGGCCTGAACACGGCGATGACGGAGATCGAGTGGTGAGACTGCCCGGCCTCAGCCTGCGTCCTGGCAGCTCCGGCCTGCCGGCCCGGCCCGCCTCGACGCCGGGTGCGCTGCCGGGCTGGGATGAGCAGTGGTCGCGTCTCGTGACCGTCGGCACCGTCGACGGCGAGCGCACCTTCCACGTCCTCGACACGCTGCCGGCCCTGCAGGCCGAAGGGCTCGCACCAGCCGGCACGATCCTCGCTCTGCACGGCAACCCCACCTGGTCCTACCTGTGGCGCCACCTGGCTGCCGTTTCGCTTGACCGTGCCCGAGGCGGGGGTCCCGTCTGGCGGGTCATCGCCCCGGACCAGCTGGAGATGGGATTCTCCGAACGCCTCTCACACACCGGCCTGCCGACCACCCACGGTCCTGGTTTCCGGCGCATCGCCGAACGCGTCGCGGATTTCGACGCCGTTGTCACCGAGCTCCTCGCCGAGCGCCCGGCCGAGCGCACCGTCACCCTCGGCCACGACTGGGGTGGGGTGCTGTCGCTGACGTGGGCGGCCCGCAATCAGGACCGCATCGACGCGGTCATCTCACTCAACACCGCTGTCGCCCAGCCGGAGGGCACCCCGATCCCGGCACCCCTGCAGGCGGCTCTGGCCGGGCCGATGCTGCCGCTGTCAACAGTGCGCACCGACTGGTTCCTGCGCACCACCCTCGCCCTGGCCCAGGGCTCGCTGACCGATGCACAAAAGGACGCCTTCCGCGCCCCGTACCGCACGGCTGAGCTGCGCGGCGGGATCGGCGCCTTCGTCGCTGACATCCCGGCGGTCGAGACCCACCCGTCGTACGCCGAGCTGCAGCGCCTCGGTGACGACATCGCCGGCATCGACCTGCCGGCCCTGCTCATCTGGGGGCCGAAGGACCCGGTGTTCTTGGAGCGGTTCCTGCGCGATCTGCGCCACCGCCTGCCCCAGGCCGATATCCACCGTTGTGAGAAGGCCTCCCACCTCGTCAGCGAAGACGCCGATGTCGCCGGCATCGTCCTCGACTGGCTCTCCGCCCAGTTCGACGCACCTGGCCAGGCGACCGGGACTGCTGAGGCAACGGGCGCCTCGGGAGCGGCCGACGACCAGGCGCCCACCACCGCTGCTCCGACCACCTCCCGGATGATCTACGATGCGCTGGCCGAACGCGCCGACGACGAGGCGATCGCCTCGGTCGACATGTCCCAGAACCCGCCGCAGTCGGTGAGCTGGCGGCAGCTCTCCGGCGTCGTCGACGGAATCGCAGCCGGACTGCAGGCCCGCGGCCTGGCGCCCGGCGACCGGGTGTCGCTGCTCGTAACCCCCGGCAACAACCTCACAGCCGCCGCCTACGGCGTGCTCAAGGCAGGCGGCACCGTCGTCGTCGCCGACGCCGGCCTCGGGGTGGCCGGGATGACCCGGGCGATCCGGTCTGCCGACCCGCAGTGGATCATCGGCGAACTTCCCGGCCTCACCCTGGCTCGCACCGCCGGCTGGCCGGGCCGGCGAATCTCCATCAGCCCCCTGCCGGGTCCCGAGCGGCTGGCGCTGAACGTCGAGACCTCGCTGACCGAACTCATCCGCGAAGGCCACGCCCACCTCGCCGCCGGTGAGCCGCTGCGCACCCCAGCACCCGCGGATCTGGCTGCGGTGCTCTTCACCTCCGGCTCAACCGGCCCGGCCAAGGGCGTGCGCTACACCCACGCCCAGCTCGCCGCCCTCATGGACGTGCTCACCCGCACCTTCGACATGCGCCCAGGCGCCGGCCTCGTCGCCGGGTTCGCGCCGTTCGCGCTCTTCGGCCCCGGCCTCGGGGTCACCAGCGTGACTCCGGACATGTCGGTGACGAAACCGCGCACGCTCACCGCCGCGGCCCTAGCCGATGCCATCGCCGAGGCGGACTGCACGATGGTCTTCGCCTCACCTGCCGCCTACACCAACGTCTGCGCGACCGCCGGTGACCTCACCGAGGCACAGCGGGCCGCCTGTGCCGGGGTCGAGCTCGCGCTCTCGGCCGGAGCGCCGGTGCCGCTGTCGCTCATGAACCAGGTGGCAGAGGTCTTCCCGCACGCACAGATCCACTCCCCCTACGGGATGACCGAGGGGCTGCTGCTGGCCGATATCGACCGGCACGCAGTGGCCACCGCCGAGGCGGAGGGCACCGCGCGCACGGACGGCACCGGCTCGAACGGCACCAGGTCGGACGGCACCGCGCGCACCGACGGCGCCGATGATGCAGGCCCAGGTGCACAGGCGGCGCGCGGCGTGTGCGTCGGCACCCCGATCGACGGGGTGCGCTTCGCCCTGGCCCCCATCGGCGCCGACGGCCGGTCTGCCGATGAGCTGCTGACCGGGACGGACGCCCAGCAGGTGCTCGGAGAATTCGTCGTCTCCGCCGCCCACATCAAGGACGGCTACGACCGGCTGTGGTCGACCGACCAGCAGGCCGGCCGCGACACGCTCGACGGACAGCGCTGGCACCGCACCAACGACATCGGCCACATCGACACCGCTGGCCGCATCTGGATCGAAGGCCGCCTCCAGCACATCATCACCACCCCGGCCGGGCCGCTCGGCCCCGGCGGGATCGAAGCGCTGACCGACCGCGACCCGGCAGTCTTGCGCTCGGCGGCCGTCGGCGTCGGACCGACCGGCACACAGGCACTCGTCCTCGTGCTCGAACCCGCCACCGGCAGCGACCCGGAATCCCGCGAACCCCTGGCCCCCGGCCTGGCACCGCTGCCGGTCGCCCAGCGACTGCGCGCTCAGGTGGCCGCCGTAACCGGCTCGGACGTCGCCGCCGTGCTCATCGCCCCGTCGTTCCCGACCGACATCCGCCACAACTCGAAGATCGACCGCTCCCGGCTGGCTGACTGGGCCGCCGCCGTGCTGGGCGGCGAGCCGATCCGCACACCCTGACGACCCCCTCGGGACCGGCCAGCACATATCGCACCAGCCAGCTCACCAGGAGGAACAGTGAAGATTCTCGTCACCGGCGCATCCGGTCTGCTCGGCTCCTCAGTCGCTGCCGCACTCGTCTCCGCCGGGCACACGGTCACCACCCTGCAGCGCCGCCCCTCCGGGGTCGGCGGGGCGCGGGACATCGCCGCCTCGATCACCGATGCTGCTGCCGTGGCCGAGGCGGTGGCCGAGCAGCAGGCGGTCGTCCACCTGGCAGCGAAGGTCTCAATGGCCGGGGATCCGGCCGATTTCGAGGCGATCAACATCGCCGGCACCCGCACACTGCTCTCAGCGGCCCAGGATGCAGGGGTGAGCCGGTTCGTGCACATCTCCTCCCCCTCGGTCGCCCATGCCGGTGACTCGCTTGTCGGCGTCGGGGCGGGCCCGGCTGATCCGGAGCATGCCCGCGGTGAGTATGCGCGCACCAAAGCCCACGGCGAACTGCTGGCACTGGCCGCTGACAGTGAGGATTTCCGGGTGCTCGTGCTGCGCCCGCACCTCATGTGGGGGCCAGGGGACACGCAGCTGACCGAGCGGATCATCGACCGCGCCCGCGCCGGCCGGATGCCGGTGCTCGGCACCGGGGCGGCACTTGTCGACACGCTCTACATCACCAATGCCGTCGACGCGATCGTCGCCGGGCTCACCGCCGTCAACCGCCACCACGGGGAGGCGCTCGTCGTCACCAACGGCCAACCGCGGCCGGTCGGTGAGCTCATGACCCAGATGGCGCTGGCCGGAGGGGCTCGCCGCCCGAAGCTCAGCGTGCCCGTGCCCGCCGCCCTGGCCGCCGGCACCGTCGTCGAAAAGGTCTGGGATCTCGCCGCCGAGGTTGAGGACACGCTGGCCGGCCGGCTGCCCGAGACGACTGCCGCCCGCCTGCACGAGACGCTTTCCGATGAGCCGCCGTTGACCCGGTTCCTCGCCGAACAGCTCTCGACCGCCCACTGGTTCGACCAGCGCCGCACCCGCGAAGTCCTCAACTGGACGCCCCGGGTGAGCATCGAGGAGGGGCTCGGCGAACTTGCCGCCCACTACGGCGGCACCGCACCCGACCCTGGGGCCGCGCTGACGGTAGGCCGCTGATGCTCAGCATTGACGGACTCGTCGCCGGCTACCCGGCGGGATTCGCCCTGCCGCCGCTTAGCCTGCAGCTGCAGCCCGGGTCGATCACCCGGCTGGCCGGGGCGAACGGGGCCGGCAAATCGACCCTGCTGCAGACGATCGCCGGCCGGCAGACGCCGCTTTCCGGCCGCGTGCTGCTCGGCGGCGAACCGGCAGACCACACCGGGTCTGCCTGGAAGCGGCAGGTTGCAGCCCTCCTCGGCGACGACGCCTGGCTCACCGGGCTCACCGCCGGTGAGCACCTGACGCTGCTCGCCCGCGCCCATGACGTCACCTCTCCCGAGGCGGCCATCACCGAGATCTGTGCCGCCCTCAACCTGCCGATCCGGTTCCTCGACGCTTACCCGGAGGCGCTGTCCAGCGGGCAGCGGCGCAAGGTGCTGCTGGCCAGCGCCCTCTTCCGGTCAGCCGAGGTGCTGCTACTTGATGAGCCCGAGCAGAACCTCGATGCCGCCTCGGTCCAGGCGCTGCGCCGCCTGCTGATTGCCCGCGCGGAGAGCGGCACGGCGATTCTGCTCTCCACCCACGACGACGCGCTCATCGACCCCGAGCGCACCACCACCGTGCAGATCTGCGAACACCCCGACGGGACGCTGGGCTATGACGCCGCCTGACCCGGCCCTGCCGCACCCCCTCACCCCTGCCGGCCTCGCCCGGCTCACCCGCAGCCGCCGCCCGCACACGCTGAGCGCCGGGGCGGTCTACACCTACGCGCTGGCCGCAGCCGTGTTCATCGCCGTCCTCGCCTCGGCCGCGCAGTCCCTGGCCGCACCGCTAGTCGCGGCGCTCACCGCCGGGCCGGCCGGCACCGTCGCCGAGGCGGTGGTCGCCTCCCCGTTCCCCGTCCTGCAGTCGGTCCTCATCGCCGCGTGCGGGATGTTTGTGCTCACGTGGCTGCTCACCCGCCTCGGTCCGCTCGGGCTGCCCGAGCCAGTGCGGGTGTGGCTGTTCCAGCACCCGGGCTTCAGCCCGTCCTGGCTGCGCCGCCGCCTGAGTGCCGTCATCCTCGGTGGGGTGCTCGGCGGGATCATCATCGGGCTGCTGGCGGTCGTGCCGCACCTGTCCTGGCAGGTCACCGGTGGCGCGGTGATCCTCGACCTCGGCATCACCGCAGCTGCCGCGATCGCACTTGTGGGCGTGCTGGCGGCCACCGGAGCGGCTGGTGCCCTCATCCTCATCGTCCTGCAGGCTGGCCTGTTCGGCACGACGGTCGACACTGAGCATCTCGGCGACCGGCTGCTGTGGGCGGCGGTCGCGGCACTGGCGGTGCTTGCCCTCACCGCACCGCTGGGCGACTTCGCCGGTCCGGTCATGCATGCTGCAGCGAGCGGTCTGAGCGCACCTGTCGCGCTCGGTTTCACCGCAGCCCTCGTATTGACCGTCGTCAGCGCAGCCGTGTGGATGGTGCTGAGGCCCCCACGGTTGTCGTGGCCGCAGCTCGAAGCCGGGTCGCGGTCCTCGCAGCTCATGCGCTTCGGGCTGGTGACCGCCGATGCCAATGCGATGGCCACCACCCTCTTCGCCCGCCTGCGCGCCTGCCGGAACGCATCCGGTCAGCTGGCACGCCTGAGGCGGCTGCCGTCCCTGCTGGCCCTGCCGACCGGACTGCTCATCGGGCTGACCCGCACGGCAGGCGTACCGGTGCTGCTCGCCATAACGGTGCTGCTGCCGTGGGCGGCCAGCGCGCTGCCGCTTGGTCAGCTGCCGGTCGCCGGTGTCCTCATCGCCTGCCTGAGCCTGGGGATCGCCGGCTGGCTGGCCGTCATGAGCGTGCGCGCCTGTGCTGCGAACCCTGCCTTCACCGAGGTGTTCCCGTTTGGCAGCGGCACCTGCCGGCTCCTCATCGCACTCACCCCTGCCACCGTGCTGCTGCCTGCCGGTGTGCTCGTCTTCCTACCGATAACCGTCCAGCTCGGTCAGCCGGTCCTGCTCGCCCTCGCCTGCCTCTTCGCACTCCTGTGCGCGGCAGCCGCGACGCATGCGGCGCTCCGGCCGCCGCCGAACTGGCTGGCACCTGCGGTCATGACCGAAGCCGGGGCGCTGCCCGTCGGCGTCATCGCACAGCTGACCACCCCGGTCCTTATGACATCGCTCGGCGCGTTGGGCATGCTGCTGGCTGCCAGCACAGTGGTCTCACCGGCAGCTGGTGCGGTGCTGCTGGCCGGCGTGGCCGGCTGGGCGGTCTACCGGCTGCGTCGCAGCGGACACCAGTGACCTGGTGACGAGGGGTCTCAGTCGGTGCCGTCTGGTCGCCCGGCACCCGGTTCGCGCGGCCCGGCCTGCTCGCCTCGGCGGCGGGCGTTGCGGGCGGCCTCGCGCTGGGCGCGGCGCAGTTCGCGCTGCTCGTCTTTGGCGGCCTCTTCGACGGCGATGCGCTTGTCGCGGTCGGCGTTCTCCTCACTCGGGCTGATGATCTCCCAGACGATGAGGGTCGCCACCAGCGTGACACCGGCGACGGTGCCGAGGCCCAGCGCACCCCACGGGCGGGGCAGTGTGCCGAGCCCGATCGCCCAGTGGACGCCGAGCACCGCGAGCGCGGCCAAGGCCAGGGCAACGACGTAGCGCATGTTTCTCCAGCTCCTTCGCCGGTGTTCCTGCGCACCGGCACGTGTCTGCAGACCCGACCACCGCCTCGGCGACGGCGCCCAGCCCTGCCTGAGGGTGAGCCGTGAAGTTCGGGGACCCGCTGTTCAACTCTGGTGTGTTGTAGGCAACAATAGAGTATGAGCGATCACACCGACAGCGCCGTCTCGACGGCGCAGCAGCCGACAGACACTCCCTACGACCGCGCCTTCGCCCGGGCCGCCGAGGATCCTGAGGGCTTCTGGCTCGACGCCGCTGAGCTCATCGACTGGGTGAGGAAGCCGACCCGCGCCCTCGACAGCTCGCGCGCCCCGATCTACCGCTGGTTCCCCGACGGTGAGCTCAACGTCTGCTACAACGCCCTCGACCGGCACGTCGACAGCGGCCGCGGGTCTGATACCGCGCTCATCTACGACTCCCCGGTCACCGACCAGATCAAGCACTACAGCTACGCCGATCTGCTCGATGAGACCGCCCGGTTCGCCCAGGCGCTGGCCGAGCGGGGCATCAGCAAGGGCGACACCGTCGTCATCTACATGCCGATGATCCCCGAGGCGGTCATCGCGATGCTCGCCTGCGCCCGGCTCGGCGCAATCCACTCGGTCGTGTTCGGCGGATTCTCCGCCAACGAGCTGGCCGTGCGGATGAACGACCTGCGCCCGAAGGCGATCATCTCGACGTCCTGCGGCATCGAACGCAACCGGACGATTGAGTACAAGCCCCTTCTCGATGCCGCGATCGAGAAGGCCGAGGAGGACCCGGAGTTCACCGTCATCGTCCAGCGTCCGCAGCACGAGTGCGAGCTGACCGACGGCCGCGACCTCGACTATGCCCAGCTGCTCGCCGCGACCACCGAGCACGCCCCGTGCACGCCGGTCGCCTCCACCGATGAGCTCTACGTGCTCTACACCTCCGGCACCACCGGCAAGCCCAAGGGGATCGTGCGCGACGGCAGCTACGCGACCGCACTCGCCTGGTCGCTGCCGAACATCTTCGGTTTACATCCCGGCGACACGATGTTCACCGCCTCAGACGTCGGCTGGGTGGTCGGCCACTCCTACATCGTCTACGCTCCGCTCATCGGCGGGGTGACGACCGTGCTGTTCGAAGGCAAGCCGATCGGCACACCGGATGCCTCGACGTTCTTCCGGATCGTCGCCGAACACGACGTCGACGTCTTCTTCGCCGCCCCGACCGCCATGCGCGTCATCCGCAAGGAGGACCCCGACGGCGAGATGATGAAGCGCTACGACATGGCCTCGCTCAAGGCCTGGTACATGGCCGGTGAGCGGCTCGACCCGGACACCTATGAATGGACGACCGAGAAGCTCGCCGAGGCCACCGGCCGGTCGATCCCGGTCATTGACAACTGGTGGCAGACCGAGACCGGCTGGCCGATCGCCGCCAATCCGATCGGCCTGCACACCTACCCGCTCAAGGCCGGCTCACCGACGAAGCCGGTGCCCGGCTACCAGGTCGAGGTTCTCGACGCCGCCGGCAATCCGGTGCCGGCCGGCCAGGACGGGCTCGTCGTCATCCGGCTGCCGATGCCGCCGGGCACGATGGCCACCGTGTGGGATGATGACGAACGCTACGTCTCCTCCTATCTCTCGGCCTTCGACGGCTATTACCTCACCGGCGACGGCGGGCTCATCGACGACGACGGCTACGTCTACGTCATGGGCCGCACCGACGACGTCATCAACGTCGCCGGTCACCGCCTGTCGACCGGCATCATGGAGGCCGCGATCGCCGCCCACCCGGCCGTGGCCGAATGTGCGGTCATCGGCGTCTACGACGCAACGAAAGGCCAGATCCCGCGGGCGTTCGTTGTGCTCAAGGACGGCCCGGAGACCGACGAGGAGAAGGTCAAGGCCGATCTCGTCTCGCTGGTCCGCTCGGACATCGGCCCGGTGGCGGCGATGAAGCGCGTCGACGTTGTCTCCGCGCTGCCGAAGACCCGTTCGGGCAAGATCCTGCGCAAGACGATGCGCGAGATCGCCGACGGCCGCGAGGACGTCGTTGTGCCCTCGACGATCGAGGATCCCGACGTGCTGGAGGACATGCGCAGCGCACTGCGGGAGGCCTGAGACGCACTGCGCTCACTGCGGGTCCTGAGTCGATAGCGGCCAGGGCCCGCAGTGCAGTCACCGCACGACGGCCGGAGGCGCTCGGGACAGGGCGCGAAAGTCTACGACAAACGTGCAGAGAGGCTCTGCGAAGGTCGTAGACGATGAGGCCGCCTCGGCTTCAACGTCAATGAAGATCTCTCATAGTGCGGACGCATGGAGGTTTCTTTCATCTGCCCTGGCTGAAGCACCCAGCCCGACGGTTGAGACCTCAATGACCGCGCCGGTCCGCATGTGCATGCCGGATGCGGCAGGTGGGCATTGGAGCTGCAATCCGGGATTCCCACGCACAGTGCAGCCGATGATCAGACTTCAGTCAGATTCGGGGCCTTGAGAGATCACAAAACGGTTGCGATTGTTAAACACGTCGCCGAGACCGGGACGGGAGACCATCCCCAGATCTCCTGTCAGCCTCACGGGCAGCTGGGCTCAGCAGACACAGCACAGAGTCAATCAACCCCTGAAAGAGCACCGTCATGAAACTCTCCAAGACACTGCTGGCCACCGCTCTCGCTGCCGGCATCCTCGGCGGCGGGATTATGGGATCACCGGCGATGGCCGCCCCGAGCTTCGACCCGGCCGCGGCTCCGGTCGAACAGCGGCAGGAGGCATTCACCACCGTGGCCGACCTCGACCAGACGCAGATCGACAACGCCCGCACCATCATCGGTGTCGGACGCGGTGGCGCACTGCCCGACCAGGGCATCGTCATCGCCCTCATGACCGCAATGCAGGAATCCTCGATGTACAACCTCGACTACGGCGACCGTGATTCGCTCGGTCTGTTCCAGCAGCGCCCGTCGATGGGCTGGGGTGCACCCGAGCAGGTGACCGACCCGGTCTACGCCTCGAAGTCCTTCTACGGCATCAACCCCGAGGGCTCGAACCCCGGTCTCATCCAGATCAACGGCTGGGAGAGCATGGCCCCGACCCAGGCCGCGCAGGCAGTGCAGCGCTCGGCCTACCCTGATGCCTACGCCAAGTGGGAGCCGCTGGCCCGCGAACTGCTCGCCGCCCAAGGCGACGCACCGGCGATCCCCTGACCCTGCCGGTCGTCCCCGCTGATCCGATGACTTCCTGAGGGCAGCCCAGAACCCACAGGAAGCCGACCCACCCCTCCCCTCGCCCGGACGCATACCGGCACCGACCATCCCCACACACCCTGTGACGAACGGAGCAAACCATGTCGATCACACCCCTGTCCTCCACCGCCCGCCGCATCGGCACCGCTACCGCTGCCCTGACCCTCGCCGCAACCGGCATCGCTGTCGCCCCGGCGACCGCCGCCTCGGGACCGGACACCGCAGCCACCCAAGAGCAGACCGTCGAAAACGACCGGCGAGCCGAGATCATCAACCGCGCCCAGTTCTGGGTCGACCAGGGCGTGCCGTACAGCATGTCCGCCTACTACCCGGACATTAACGGCAAGAACTACCGCACCGACTGCTCAGGATTCGTCTCCATGGCCTGGGCACTTGACGACAGCCTCAGCACCGTGACGCTCGTCGACGTCGCCCATCCGATCGCCAAGGAGGACCTGCAGCCAGGTGACGTGCTCATGCGCGGCGGCCCGGGCACCGGCGGCGCTGCAGGCCATGTCGCCATCTTCAACGGCTGGGCCAACGCTGAGCAGACCGCCTACCACGGTCTCGAACAGGCCGGCGACGCCGGAGCTGTGGCCCGGGAGATCGGCTACCCGTACAACGGACTGGAGGGCTTCGAAGCCTACCGCCTCAACAGCCTCTGATTCCAGCGCCATCCCACCGGCACCGACATGGGAGCGGGTCTGAGCGCAGCTGGGGCCCGCTCTCGTCGTGCCCCCTGCAACCGGGGCCCGTGACTGTGACGAAGTCTGCACCGCACCCCCAGCCGACGCGGGTGTCGAAATCCGCCGGGCACGGGCTAGCATGTCTGCCATGGCCAGCTCCACCCGCCGACCGCAGCTCGTCGGCCCCGCCATCGGATTCAGCATCACCGCAGCGATCCTCGCCGCGGTGTACGTCGTCGTCTGGGCCATCGGCGCGATGGGCGTGACCGGCCCGACGATCGTGCGCCAGTGGGAGCTCAGCCACGTGGACCGGCTCAACAGCAGCCAGCTCGATCACGCCGAGACGATCATCAGCGTCGGCCGGGATGCCGACCTGCCCGATGACGCCATCGTCATTGCGCTCATGACCGCGCTGCAGGAGTCCTCACTGCGCAATCTCGACTACGGCGACCGCGACTCACTCGGCCTGTTCCAGCAGCGGCCCTCGCAGGGCTGGGGCACACCTGAGGAGGTGCAGGACCCGGTGTGGGCCGCGCAGTCCTTCTACGGCGTCAATCCCCAAGGACGCAACCCGGGGCTGGTGCACATCTCCGGCTGGGAGTCGATGACCCCGAACGAAGCCGCCCAAGCGGTCCAGCGCTCGGGCTTCCCGCACGCCTATGGCCGATGGCAGTCGCTGGCCGAGGACATCCTCGAGTCCCACGACACCGTCACCGCGTCACCCTGACACCCACGAGGATTCAATGGCAGACCACACGATCGCTGAGCACACCGTCACAGCATGGTGGAGCGATTCACAGCACGGTCGAGTCGACCGCGACGATCCACACATGCTGAGCGTGACACATCCAGGTATGGGAGCTCCCGCTCAATGCTTTCGAGCCTTTCACAGGGAATCCAGCATCTTCTGATAATTTGACTATCTCCCAGTAAAACAACCGCGATGCGACCATCGTCGCCTGCGGCCCGTCGTCCAAAGGTACAGTCCTCCCATGCTCAACGAAGCCGACGCATCTTCCCTCCGACGCACACACGACGACCACCCCCACGTCTCCGAAACACCGTTGACCGACGTCCCCACCAATGTGCGCGATGATCTGACGATCAGCCGCACGGCAGAACTGTTCAAGGCCCTGGCAACCCCGTCTCGGCTGCGCATCCTGCTCGTGCTCTCGCACGGTCCGACGACCGTCTCGAGCGTGGTAGAGCAGACGGCGCTGTCCCAGCCGCTCGTGTCCCAGCACCTCAAGCTGCTGCGTGGACTGCACCTCGTCAGTGTCGACCGCGTCGGTCGCGAGGCGATCTACTCGCTCAAAGACGACCACGTCGCACACATCATCGTCGACGCCATGACCCACGCAACCGAACAGCACTTCTGATCGCCGGTGCGCGGCTGAACACCTCCCGCCCCCTCATCATCACCTTCGATACGACGCTTAGGCCCCGCTGCGGCCAGGCTCAGCGGGGCTTATTGCTGCTCAGGCGACCTCGGACATGTCGGGGGACCCGAGTAGGACATAGCACAATACGGCATCCGTCACTGCACCGTGGCAGACCCGCCTGTCGAGGAATTCCGCGCGGAAAGGCGCAGCTAGCGCGCCGGTCGCCGGCCGCGTGTGCGCAGCAGGCGCATGCCCCCGGAGACGAGCCACACCACTGCGATGACGACCGCAATGCCGGCCCACTGGCCGATCGCCAGCTGCTCTCCGGCGAGCAGCGTGCCGAGCAGGACCGCAGTGATCGGCTGAGCGAGCATGAGCGAGGCGGTCTCAGTGACCGGCAGGCGGGTGGAGAACACCGCCAGCAGGCCCCATGCGCCGGCCTGACCGAGCACTGCCAGGCCGACCATCGCCGCCCAGCCGCCGACCCCTAGATCGAAGTCGAAGCCGCCGAGGATGAGCCCGCCGATGAGGGTGACAGCGCCGGCCGAGGTGGTGGCGACGAGCACCGGGGTGACGATGAGGCCCGGGTCGAGCACTCGGCAGCGGTAGGTACCGTAGATGTAGACGCCGTAGAGCACACCAGAGAGCACCCCGAGAATCGCCCCGCGCAGGGGAGCGGTTGCACCGGGGTCGACGCCGAATGCGCCGCCGGTCAGCAGCATGCCCACGAGCATGACCGGCATGCACCACAGGAACAGCCGGCCGGGATGCTGACGGTGCAGCAGCCACACGAGAGCGGGGAAGACGACGACCTGAACGCTGATGAGCACCGTGGAGACACCGACGCCGGCGTCGTAGACGCTTTGGGCCCACATGATGTAGTCCAGACCGAGGAACGCTCCGGCAGCTGCGGCGACCCCCACAGTCCGGCGACCGGGCAGACCACGGCGGGACACCTCGGCGACGGCGAAGGGGGCGAGCGCGATGATCGCCAGCGCGCAGCGCAGGAACGCCGCCGTCGAGGGGGTGGCCTGGGCGAGAATGAGCAGCAGCGCCGCCGAGCCGAGGCCGACTGCGGCGGTCAGCACTCCGAGGCGGGCGAGTGCTGGCGAGTCGGTCAGGCTCACCGGCGCCTCGGTGCTGCGGGGACGTCAGGCTGCATGGCGCAGCCGTTCGGTGAAGGCCCTGATGCGGGTCAGGGCTGCGAAGATCTGGTCGGGGCCGGCGGCCAGCGACAGGCGCACGCACTCGTCGCCGTGGACGTTGTCGAAGTCGAGGCCGGGTGAGAGTGCGACTCGCTCCTCCTCCAGAAGTGCCGCGCACCATTCGGTGGCTGTGGAGTAGGGGCCGAGGACATCGGTGATATCGGCGTACATGTAGAAGGCGCCGTCGCAGGGTGCGAGGTCTTTCCAGCCGAGTTCGCCGACGGCGTCGAGGACGTACTGGCGGGCGGCGGCGAAGCCGGCCACGGCAGCCTCGCCCTCGGCATAGGCGGCTTCGGAGAAGGCGGCGACTCCGGCGTGCTGGGCCGGCACGGGGGCGCACAGGGTGATGTTGCCGGCTAAGCCGGCGGCGGCCTGGTGGATCTCCGGGGGCATGATCGCCCAGCCGAGCCGCCAGCCGGTCATGCCCCAGTACTTCGAGAACGAGGAGATGACGATGGCGTCGGGGTCGTAGGCGATGGCGGTCTCGCCGTTGGGATTGCCGGATTCGGTGGCCTGCGTGCCGGGGAAGGTGATGCCGTGGTAGATCTCATCGGAGATCAGCTGAACGCCGTTGTCCCGGCACCACCGGCTCAGGGCGATGAGGCTGTCGCGGTCGAGCATCGTGCCGGTCGGGTTGGCCGGTGAGGCAACCATGAGGCCGCGCAGCGGAGCCTCGGCTTGGGCGGCTTCGAGCAGTTCGACGGTGGGCTGGAAGCGCTCGTCGACGCCGCAGTCGAGTTCGACGACCTCGCAGCCGAGGGCGGTGAGGATGTTCTTGTAGGCGGCATAGCCGGGCCGGGCGAGTGCGACGCGGTCGCCGGCGTCGAAGGCGGCGAGGAAGGCGAGCAGGAACCCGCCGGAGGAGCCGGTGGTGATGAAGAACCGGTCGGCCGGCACATCGAGGTCGTACCAGCGTCGGTAGTGACCCGACAGCGCCTCGCGCAGCTCGCGGATGCCGGTGACCGGCACATAGCCCAGGTCGGTGCCGTCGCGCATGATCTCCTCCGCCCGAGCGCGCACAGCGGCCGGCGCGCCCTGGCCGGGTTCGCCGACGCACAGGGAGATGACGTCCTCGCCAGCGGCCTTGAGTTCGGCGACCCGGGAGACGATGTCCATGACGGCGAACGGGCGGACGGCCTGGGCTCGCTCAGAGATGCGGATGCTGCGCTGTGTCATACCGCCAGCTTCTCATACCATGCCCAGCTGATCCCGGCCCGACAGGCGCGAGAGCCCGCCGGGTCGCCGCACCGGATCGCAGCGCCCATCGCCGCACCGGATCGCAGAGCCTGTCGCCGCAGTGGTCGCCTACTGGTCGCCGACCGGCCAGGTGTGCACCGGGGCCCCGGTGGACTGGTGGCGGATGTAGAGCTCGAGCAGTCGCTTGAGGGCGTCGCGGCGCTCGGCGGTGTCCGGTTCGGTCAGCCGCGGTTTGAGCGCCATGAGCGTGCGCAGCTGCCAGGTCGCGCCGTTCTGCCGGGTGCGGGCGCGGGCTTCGATGATGTCCATGTACTCGTCGATGATCGCGGCATCGACGTCAAGCATCTGCAGGCCCTTGCGCGCCTGCGGCACAAGCGTGGTGCGGATGAGGTCGGCGACGTCGACGCGGCCGAGCTTGGGCCACAGGATCCGCGAGTACAGCCCGGAGCGGGCAGCGGCGAAGAAGTTCTTCTCCGCATCGGGAAACGACAGCCGTGACCACACCGGCCGGTTCTCCTCACCCATGTACTTCACCACGCCGTAGTAGAAGGCGGCATCAGCCACGAGGTCGGTGACCGTGGGCCCGGCCGGCAGCAGCCGGTTCTCCAGCCGCACATGGGCGAGATCGCCGTCGGCAGCGTAGATGGGCCGGTTCCAGCGCCACACCGTGCCGTTGTGCAGGTTGAGGTAGTGCAGGGCCGGAGAGCTGCCGAGCATCACCGGGGTGCCGGACTCCTCGCGGCTTTCGGGCAGCATCGGCGGGAAGTAGCGCACATTCTCCTCGAAGAGGTCGAAGACGCTGGTGATCCACCGTTCACCGAACCACACCCGCGGGCGCACTCCCTGGGTGACGAGCTCGGGGGTGCGGGTGTCGATCGATTGGGTGAAGACCGGGATGCGGTTCTCATGCCACAGCTTGTACCCGGCGAACAGCGGGGCGTTGGCGCTCAGCGCCACCTGGGCTGCGGCCATCGCCTGCGAGGCGTTCCAGGCGGTGGCGAACCGGTTGGGCGGGACCTGCAGGTGCAGCTGCATCGAGGTGCAGCTCGATTCGGGGGCGACATCGGTGAAGTCGTGCCGGTAGTACTCGCGGTCGTGGACCTCGATGCGCACAAGCTCACCGCGCATGTCGATGACGGCATTGCTCAGCGCCCGGTACCGGTTCTCATCGGTGACCCAGCTGGGGTCTTCGAGGAACTCAGTCGTCAGCGTCGGCAGCGTACCGATCATCGCGACCTTCGCGCCGTGCTCGGCTGCTGCGGCATGGGCCATGTCGAGGCGGGACTGCACCCCGTCGTGCAGCTGTGTGAGGCCATCGCCCTGGACGGTGAGGACGGGATGGTTGAGCTCGATGTTGTAGGCGCCGATCTCAGATTGGAAGTCCGGATGGTCGATCGACTCGAGCACCTTGCGGTTGATCTTCGCCGGCTGCATGTCCGCATCGACGAGGTTGAGCTCGAGTTCGAGGCCGATCGTACCCTGGCTGGAGAACTCCGCCTCCTGCAGATACGAATCGAAGGTCTCCAGATCCGCATTCAGCTGCTCGCGGTACGTCGTCCTCTGCTCCGGCGAGTAGCGCTGCCGCGAAACGTCATCTCCCATGGCTCAATGATACGTGCCGGGACCGCGCCTGGGCAGGCCTGCGGCATACAATGGTCCCGACTGGTACGCCGCTGTGTGGAATTGAGGACTTCATGACTGACCGCTCCGTCGACTTTGCCGCTCTGCCCGATGTCGCCCAGGCGCGGCTGCCGCAGATGCTGACCGATCTGGAGCGGGTCATCACCCTGGAGACGCCCTCGGAGGACCACGCTGCGGTCGCCGCCGGCGCCCGGGATCTCGCCGCGCTCATCGAGGAGCGAGTGGGCACCGCGCCCGAGGTGGTGGTCATCGATGGGGTGACGCACCTGCGCCTGCGGTTCGGTTCCGGACCGGTGAAGGTGGTGCTGCTGAATCACCAGGACACCGTGTGGCCGCACGGCACGCTGGAGCGGCTGCCGTTCTCGGCCGCTGACGGGATCCTGCGCGGGCCGGGCAGCTTCGACATGCTCACCGGCACGATCATGAGCATCCACGCCACCGCGATGCTGCTCGAACAGGCCGCAGACAGTTCAGCACTCGATGGACTCACGATCCTCATCACCGGTGACGAGGAGCTCGGCTCGACGACATCCTCCCAGCTCATCCGCGACGAGGCCGCCGGCGCGCGGGCCGTCTACGTCATGGAGGCCTCGGCCGCAGGCTCCCTCAAGCTCGCCCGCAAGGGCACCTCGGACTACGAGGTCACCGTCCACGGCAAGGCCGCCCACGCCGGATTGGAACCGGAGAAGGGCGTCAACGCCGGTCTCGAACTCGCCCGCCTCACGCCGCTCATCGCCGAGATGGCCGATGACGAGAAGGGCACGACCGTCGTGCCGACGACGATCACCGCCGGCACCACTCCGAACACCGTGCCAGCCAAGGCAACGGTCCACGTCGATGTGCGCGCCCGGCTGACCTCGGAACAGGAGCGCATCGATTCGGAGATGCGGGCCGTGAAGGCTGAGATGCCCGGCGCCGAGGTGGAGGTCACCGGTGGGATCAACCGGCCGCCCTTCGAACGCGACGCCGCAGCCCACCTCTTCGACCGGGCCGTGGCGCTGGCCGGTGAGATCGGCATCGCCGAGCCGACCGGCACCGCTGTCGGCGGGGCCTCGGACGGCAACTTCACCGCCGGAGACGGCATCCCCACCCTCGACGGCCTCGGGGCCGTCGGCGATGGCGCGCATGCCGAGCACGAGCATGCGATCATCTCCGAGATCCCGCCGCGCACGGCACTGCTGGCAGCCCTCATCGCCGACCAGCTCGCCGACTGAACCACCACCTCGGGACCGGCCTGCGACCGGCATCACACTCCATTGCTATGGTGGCCGTACCATCTGCCGCCGCGCCGCACGGGAGCCTGCCATGAAACTGACCTCGCTGACCCTCCACCAGATCCGGCTGCCGCTCGTCAGCCCCTTCACCACCTCGTTCATGAAGGAGACGGAGAAGGACTGCTACCTCGTCGAGGCGCACTTCGACACCGGCAGCGGCGAGGTCACCGGCTGGGGTGAGTCGGTCGCGATGGTCGGGCCGCTGTACTCCGATGAGTACACCGCAGGCGGCATCGCCGTCACCCGCGACTGGCTGGCACCGGCGCTGTTCCGCGTCGAGAATCTCACCGCTGAGACCGTCGGCTGGCACCTGCGCCACATCATCGGCCACCCGATGGCCAAGTCAGCGTTGGAGATGGCCGTCATCGAAGCGCAGCTGAAGGTGCAGAACCTGTCCTTCAAGGACTACCTCGGCGGCGTCGTCGACCAGATCCCCTCTGGTGTCTCGGTCGGCATCCAGGATTCGATCCCCGAACTGCTCGCCGCGATCGGCGGCTACCTCGATGAGGGGTATGCGCGCATCAAGCTCAAGATCAAGCCCGGTGCCGACATCGAACCGGTAGCAGCGGTGCGCCGCGAGTTCGGTGATGACTTCCTCTTCCAGGTCGACGCGAACGCCGCCTACACGCTCGTCGACGCCAACCACCTCAAGCAGCTCGACGACTACGGTCTGCTGCTCATCGAACAGCCCCTCGGCGAGGCCGACATCCGCCAGCACGCCCAGCTGGCCAAGCTCATGGACACCCCGATGTGCCTCGATGAGTCGATCGTCTCCGCAGAAGCGGCTGCCGATGCCATCAGCCTGGGCGCCACCTCGGTCATCAACATCAAGCCCGGCCGGGTGGGCGGCTACATCGAAGCCAAGCGCATCCACGATCTGTGCCGCGCGCACGGCGTGGCCGTCTGGCACGGCGGCATGGTCGAAACCGGACTGGGGCGCGCCGCGAATGCTGCAATGGCGTCGCTGCCTGGCTTCACGCTGCCGGGTGATGTGTCCGGTTCGAAGCGGTTCTTCCACGAGGACATCACCGAGGAGATCGTCATGCACGACGGTGTCGTCGATGTGCCGAGAGGCCCCGGTTTCGGTGTGACGATCGACCCGGGCCAGCTGGAGAAGTTCCGCGTCGCCGAATACACCATCACGCCCGACTGACATACACAGCGGCCGGCCACCGGGATCCTCCCCTGTGGCCGGCCGCATTCGTGTGCAGTGAGGGGCGCTCAGCCCTTGGGGATCGGCGGGCCGAGGAACAGCAGCACCCCGAAGAGACAGGCGACGCCGACGAAGCCGACGACGAGTGCGGCGAACGGGCGGCGGATCGCCCAGTCGCACCAGCCTTCGAAGAAGTTCCGCGGTTCGCGCTTGCCCGCGCCGAGCTCCCAGGAGCCGTCGAGCAGTCCGGCCCGGCGGGCGTGGATCTCGAAGGGGATCGTGGCATACGGGATGATCGCCGAGAGCAGGCCGGTGGCGATCTGCCCAACTTTCCACCGCTGCGAGGTGCCGATGAGCACCGTGACGACGCAGTAGGTGAGGAAGACGAACCCGTGGACGCCGCCGCCGATGCGCACACCGAGTTCGGTGGTGTGGGTGACGTATTTGAGGATCATGCCGGCGATGAGCAGCGTCCAGGTGATGGCCTCGGCGATCGCGAACGTGGTGAAGAGCTTCTTGGGAGTCACCCGACCATTGTGCCGAAGCAGTCTGAGTGAATGCGCAACAGGGCCGGTGGCGTGTGCCACCGGCCCTGTGCTCTCAGCTGAGGGATCTCAGCTGATCATCAGGTGTCCGATCAGAGGCTGGACTTCCGGCGCAGGGTTGCGGCGGTGATGCCGATGCCTGCGATCAGCAGTGCAGCAGCGCCCCAGACGAGCGGTCCGGCTTCGCTGCCGGTGCGCGGCAGCTTGCCCTTGTCGTCTTCGCCGCCCTTGCCGTCGTCGTCCTTGACATCGCCGACGGTGAAGGTGCCGGTGAGATCCTCGCCGCCGTCGCAGGCAACGCGGACATCGTAGGTGCCGACGTAGCTGTTCGGGCGATCGGCGTTGACGCCGTGGACGGCGAAGGTGACGTTGCCGTCCTCATCCACGGTGGCAGTGTCCTCGTGCTTGAGGACATCGATGCCGCGGGCTTCGACGGTCAGCTTGGCCTCGGTGCCCGGGGTGCAGCCGGTCGCCATGATGGTGACGCCCTTGTCCTCGTTGACGAAGTCAGCCGGGGAGATCTGCTCAGGCTTGACGGTCAGTCCGCGTTCGGCCGGAGCGTCGTCATCCTTGCCGCCATCGTCATCGCCGTTGTCGTCTCCCTCTTCGAGGTTGTAGGCGAGGGTGTGGGCGGCGAAGGCCATCGCGGGAGCGAAGATGCCAAGCGATTCCTGGTTGACGTTCTCCAGGTTGTCATCAGGCGTGTGGTAGTAGCGGTCGCGCGGGACGCCGGCGGTGCCGCCGAACTTCTTGACGTCTTCCTCAGTCTTGATGCCGTCGGCACCGGAGAACAGACCGGAGACCGGGACACCGTTGTCGATGAAGGCCTGGTAATCCGAACGGCCCGAGAACTCGGTGCCGATGTGCGGCTGACCCTTGTCATCGAAGTAGTCGGTGAAGATCTTCTCCAGCTCAGCCGAGCCCTCCGGAACGTTGACGCTGTCCGGGATCGGGACATCCGAACCATCGGAATCGAGGGTGCCGACGACGTAGTTCTCCGAGCCGATCATGTCGTAGTTGAGGTACGCCTTGATCTTCTTGAGCTCTTCAGGGTTGTTCTGCGCGAGGTCGTTGACGTAGTGGGTCGAGCCGACGAGGCCGACTTCCTCTGCGCCCCAGAACCCGAACCGGACCTTGTTGTCGACCTCGTAGTCGAGTCCGGCCATGCCCTCGGCGACAGCGAGGAGTCCGGCCACGCCGGAGGCGTTGTCGTTGACCCCCGGACCCTCGGGGACACCGTCGAGGTGAGCGCCCATCATCTGCACGTTGTCCGGGTCGCCGGCCTTGGTCTCGGCCATGACGTTCCAGGTCTTGACGGTCTCGAAGGTCGTCTCAACCGTCATGTCAGCGGTGACAGCGGTCTCCGGCTTCTCCGGGTCGACGGCCTTGATCAGCTCGGCCAGGGCATCGCCCTCGGCCTTGCTCAGCGCACCGGCGGGGGCGTTGCCCTCGACGCGATCGCCGGCGGTGAAGTTGCTGGCGCCATCCTGGTTGTTGTAGATGATGACGCCGGCTGCTTCGGCCTTGCTCGCGTGGGTGATTTTGTCACCGAAAGCACATTCGCCGCGCTGGATGAGGACGATGGTGTCCTTATTGTCCTCGGTGAAGGCCTCACCGGAGCAGCCCAGCCCGGCGTTCTCACCATCACCTGCTGGCAAGGTCATCGGAACGTCCGTGAGCGGCTCTTCGGTGCCCTCGGCGTTCGAGATTGTTGCGAAGTCTTCCTGCTTTTCGTCGTTGACGCTCAGGCTGACCTCGTCGAAGGTCTGCCGCGGGAGATCGAACTCCTGACGCTCAACCTCGAAGCCGGCGTCTTTCATGACACCTTCGACGTATTCGGAGGCCTCTTCATAGCCCTTGGTGCCGAGCGCGCGGTATCCATCCTCCTTGTTGGCCTCGGAGATTTCGCTGAGCTCGGTGAGGTGCTTGAACACCTGGTCACCGGTCACACCCATATCGGTGTGCTCTGTCACTGGAGCGGCCATTGCCGGGCAGGTCATCCCCAGACCGAGCGCCGCTGCGGCCGTAACTGCTACTGCGGCGCGTGCCAATCGATTCGACATAACAACCTTTCGGTCCATCTGACGGTGCTGCACCTCGGCGTGCATCACCCCGTGATAGTCATCACACAGTCCACCACAGTATTACAGTTCTCTGCATGTTTGGTAACGAAATGATAATGACGGCAACGGCTCGGTAACGAAAACCCCGAGATCCGCGGATGCACGCGGAATCCGGGCGTTCAGAAAGCACACAGAAATATTCTTTTGCTCATCTGCGCAAGTGTTGTACATAGAAACGTTTGCGCCTATCATTGAACGTATGCCTGAGACCCGCGCTGCCGTGCCCGCTGAGCCGAGTCCTGCCCTCATCAGACGATGGCAGCGGCACCTGGCCAATGAGCGCCTCGAGGAGCGCGTTTACCGCAAGCTCGCCGCCCGCAAGCAGGGTGAGGAGCGCGAGATCCTGCTCGCCATCGCCGATGCCGAGCGCCGTCACCAGCAGCACTGGATCGACCTCCTCGGCGAGCACGCCGAGCACCGCCGCGCCCCGGACCTGGGCACCCGCATCCTGTCACTGCTCGGCAGCATCTTCGGCTCCGTCTTCATCCTCGCGCTCATCCAGCAGCAGGAGACCTCCAGCCCGTACGACACCGACCAGTACGCCAGCGATCAGATGGCTGCTGATGAGAAGGTCCACGCCGAGGTCGTGCGCGCCCTGGCAGCGAAGTCCCGCGCCCGCCTGTCAGGCAACTTCCGCGCCGCCGTGTTCGGCGCCAACGACGGACTCGTCTCCAACCTCGCCCTCGTCCTCGGCGTGGGAGCTGCCGGCATGTCGAATCCGGTCATCCTGCTCACCGGGATCTCCGGTCTGCTCGCCGGAGCTCTGTCGATGGGTGCTGGTGAGTACATCTCGGTGCGCAGCCAGCGCGAGCTGCTCGTGGCCTCCCAGCCGGTCCGCCAGCCAGCCGAGGCCCTGGCCTCACTCGACTTCGACGCCAATGAGCTCGCGCTCGTCTACCGCGCCCGCGGCTACGACGAAGACGAGGCCCTGGCCAAGGCGCAGCGCACCCTCGCCCGCGCCCACGGCGGCACCCTGCCCTCCCACACCGCGCCAACCGGCAAGGAGAACGAACACGAGGAGCTCGGCACCGGCCTGGGGGCTGCGGCCTCCTCGTTCTGCTTCTTCGCCTCGGGGGCGATCGTGCCGATCCTGCCCTATATCTTCGGCATGCACGGCATGCCGGCGATCCTCACCGCCGCCGGCCTCGTCGGCGTTGTGCTGCTGGGCACCGGCGGAACCGTCGGCGTGCTCTCCGGCCGCCCGCCGCTGCCCCGGGCGCTGCGCCAGCTGGCGATCGGCTTCGGCGCGGCTGCTGCGACCTATCTGCTCGGCCTGGCCTTCGGCACGACGCTGAGCTGACACCTCGGGCGCGGATGTCAGCAGCTGAACGGCGGGCCAGCCCACCGGTGCCAAGTGATTTAATTGAAGCCATGACCCTCACCCATTCCCTGGCCCTCATCGACGTCGCAGCCGGCACGCACGAGCTGGCCGACCTCGCGGCGGCCCACCTGCCGGTCGATGACCTCTCGGCCCACCGCGGTGACGGGATCTTCGAGACCGTGCTCGTCACCATCACCGACGGCGCACCGTCGGTCAAGGCCCGGCGGCTGCACTTCGACCGGTTCCGCGGCTCGGCCCGCGCCCTTCAGCTGCCGGTGCCCGTGCCCGAGGTGTGGGACGCCGCTGTCGACGACGTCGCCCGCGCTGTCATCGCCGCCAACCCCGCGGTCACCGAATTCAGTGTCCGCTACACGCTCTCGCGCGGACTCGACGCCCCGCGCGGCTGGGTCATGTCGATCTCCCTGCCCGAGGCGTACCCCGCCCAGCGCCGGGAGGGGGCCGACTTCATCAGCCTCGACCGCGGCTTCGAGGCCTACACCGGGCAAACCGCGCCCTGGCTGCTGCTCGGCGCCAAAACCCTGTCCTATGCCGCGAATATGGCAGCGACCCGCTGGGCGCAGGAGCACGGCGCCGATGACGGGCTGTTCATCAGCCGCGACGGCCTCATCCTCGAAGGCCCGACCTCGAATGTCATCATCCGCCGCGGCCACGAGCTGCTCACCCCGGACCCGAAGGCCGGGCTGCTGCACGGCACCACCCAGCAGACGATCTTCGCCGCCGCTGCCGAGCACGGCTACCTGTGCTCATATGCCGACCTCACCCGCGATGACCTGCTCACCGCCGACGGGGCGTGGATGGTCTCCTCGGCCCGCGTTGCAGTGCCGTTCCGCAGCCTCGACGGGGAGGCAGTGACGATGGACCCCGAACTCACCGGGCAGATGTTCGACTGGGTGACCGGCGCCCCTGATGACGGGACTGCAGGTGATGCCGCGGCTGGAACCGACACGACGGCTGGAACCGACACGACGGCTGGCATCACTGCCGCAGACGGTCAGCCGCAAGCAGACACGCCATGACGGTCGGCGCGATTCTCTTCGGGCTGCTGACCGGTTCGGTCATCGGACTCACCGGCGGCGGCGGGGCGATCGTCGCCGTGCCGGCGCTCGTCTACGGCCTCGGCATGCCGATGGCCAAGGCGGTGCCGACCTCGCTCATCGTCGTCGCCTCCTCCTCGATCGTCGGCGTTCTGCCGCGGCTGCGCTCGAAGATGGTCGACTGGACGACCGCCGGCACGATCGGCGTCACCGGCATGCTCACCGCGATCGTCGGGGCCCGGGTGCACGACATGTTCCCCGAGAAGGGCCTCATGATCGCCTTCGGCGTCCTCATGCTCATCGCTGCGATCCGCATGTTCATGCCGATGCCCTACATCGACCCCGACACCGGAGCGTTCACCGGCCGGCGGTTCGCCAAGGGCATCGCCGTCGGTGCCGTCGTCGGGTTCCTCACCGGCCTGCTCGGCGTTGGTGGCGGGTTCCTCATCGTCCCGGCACTCACGATCCTCATGCGCGTGCCGATGCACATCGCCGTCGGCACCTCCCTGGCCGTCGTCGCGCTCAACTCGATCGCCGGAGCCATCGGCTACGTCGACCGGCTGGCCGCGATCGACTGGCCAATGGCCATCACCTACACCGTGTGCGCAATGACCGCGGCGCTGGTGGCCGGTCAGCTTGGCCGGAAGCTGCCGAACAACATCGTCCGCTACGGCTTCGCCACCCTCGTCGTCCTGCTCGCCGGGTTCGTGTTCTTTGAGACCTTCGTCCTGCAAAGCTAGGGACACGTGACCCGGACACGGACTGTGGCGGTAGGCTAGGACACAGCAGTCCCGTAACAGACCTCAGATCCGCAAGGGAGATGGAGACATGGGCAAGATCGCTTGGCAGATCCTCGGTGTCGGCGGCACCGCACTGGCAACGCTGGCCGCACGCAAGGCACTGGGCATCGTGTGGGAGAAGACTACCTCGAAGCCGGTGCCGATCAACACCGAAGACGACCAGGTCGGCCTGAGCGAGGCGCTGGCCTGGACGATCATCTCCGGCGTCGGCATCGCCGTCGCCCAGCTCCTCGTGCAGCGCTACGCTGCATCAGCCGTGCGCAACCGCTTCGGTGAGACCGCGCTGCCCAAGAAGCTGCAGAAGGGCGCCGACGTCGACTGAGACACCGGCACCTGAAGGACCCGCGGTTCCGGCATCCACATGCCGTAACCGCGGGTTCTTCCATGCCGTGGCGCAGCTCTGTTGACACACTCGCCCAGCACGACTCAGACTGTGAGCCATGACACAGCCGCGTGCACCCCATCCGGGCCTGCACCCGCCGGGGGCCACCACCTCGGGCGCGGACCCGGCCACCACCTCGGGACCCGGTGACATCCACAGCATGCGCCCCGGCGGTTTCGGAGCCGAGCGCCGGCCCGAACCGCGGCCGGGAGACGCCGGCACACCGGGGGCTGGCGGATTGCTGTTCTCCGCTGAGGAATACGAGCAGCGGCTGGCCGCCGTCCGGCGCCGGATGCGCGATCAAGGACTGTCCGGGCTCATCGTCACCGACCCGGCGAACATGTTCTACCTCACCGGCTACAACGCCTGGTCCTTCTACACCCCGCAGCTGCTCTACGTCCCGGCATCGGGCCCGATGACACTGTTCGCTCGGGAGATGGACGCCCACGGGGCGCAGCGCACCTGCTGGCTGCCCGAAGAGGACATCGTCGGCTACCCCGAGCGCTACGTCCACCGCCCGCACATCCACCCCTTCGACTGGATTGCGTTCGCCCTGCGGCAGCGCTGGGAGGTCGCCCCGGCCGCCCACGGGTGCATCGGCGTGGAGATGGACAGCCACTACTACTCCCCGCGCGCCCACCGCGCACTCGTCCACGGCATCCCAGAGTGGACTCTCGTCGACTCCTTCGAGCTCGTCAACTGGATCCGGGCGATCAAATCTCCAGCCGAGATCGCGATCATGCGACAAGCCGCTCAGGTCACGACCGCGGCGATGAACGCCGCACTCAACGCCGTTGAGCCAGGGGCCCGGCAGAACGACGTCGCCGCCGCGATCGCCCACGCTCAGGCGGCCGGCACCGCCGAGGTGTGGGGAGACTTCCCGGCGATCGTGCCGATGCTGCCGACCGGTGAGGGCGCCGACACCCCACACCTGACGTGGACCGACCGCAGGCTCGCCGCCGGCGAACCGGTCGTCATCGAACTCGCCGGCGCCCACCACCGCTACCACGTGCCGCTGGCCCGCACCGTCATGCTCGGCGAGCCGCCGGCTCAGCTGCAGCGCACCGCAGATGTCGTCGCCGAGGCGCTGAATGAGGTGCTGGAGACGATGCGCCCGGACGTGCCGGTCGCCGAACTCGCCCGGGTGTGGAATGCGGTGCTCGCCCGCTACGAGATGGTCAAGGAGTCAAGGCTGGGCTATTCGATCGGGATCGGCTACCCGCCGGACTGGGGCGAGCGGACGATCTCCCTGCGCAGTGAGGACGAACAGGTGCTCGCCGCCGGGATGACGTTCCACGTCATCGCCGGCATGTGGCTCGATGGCATCGGCTACGAAGTCAGCGAACCTGTCGCCGTCACCGCCACCGGCGTCGAGCGCTTCACCGACTTCCCGCAGAACCTCATCCGGAGATGACGACTGCGATGGGCGGGGCTGACGGAGAGCTGGCAGGCCGGCTGGTGGAGCTGACCGGGGACCTCATCCGCGCCCGAGGTGAGAACCCCGGTGGGACCGAAGAGGCGACCGTTGACGTCATCGCCGGGTTCGCGCGCGCTCATGGGCTTCACGTGCACATCGCCGAGGTGGCCAGCGGCCGGCCGAACATCGTCGTCACCGCACCAGCGGCAGAGGGTGCGGCGAGCGCCGCGCCGGACGTGCCCGCAGAGGGCCTGCTGTTCCTCGGTCACTCCGATGTCGTACCCGCTGGAGACGGCTGGTCCGGCGATCCGTTCGAACCCCGGCTGACCGCGGGCTGGCTCACCGGGCGCGGGGCCGCGGACATGAAGGGCGGGCTTGCCGCGGTCTTGTGCGCGCTCACCGACGCACATGCCGCCGATTGTCTCGCGGCTGCTGTGAGTCTGGCGGTCACCGTCGACGAGGAGGATCTGGGCACCGGCATCCGGCAGCTCGTGGCAGACGGGCTCGGCCCGCACGCCGGGCAGCGCTTCGCCGCGTGCGTCGTCGCCGAGCCGACGGATCTGGACATCGTCACCGCCTGCCGCGGAGACGCCTATCTGGAGGTGCAGCTGACCGGCGTCTCGGCTCATTCGGGCAGGCCGGCCGATGGCCGCTCGGCGATCATCGCCGCAGCGAGGCTCATCAGCGTACTCGTGGAGAACCAGGAACATCTCGGCGCACATGCTCATCCGCTGCTCGGCGCCGGGTCGTGGAGCCCGGGCATCATCAACGGCGGGCAGGGCACCTCGATGGTCGCCGATGCCTGCCGGATCTCACTCGACCGCCGTCTCCTGCCAGACGAGGACGCCGCCGACATCGCCGGCTGGCTTCGCGCTGTCGCGGCCGAGGCAGGCATCACCGGTGATGGGATCGGACTCGACGTCGCGGTGACGATGGAGATGCCGGGCTTCATCACCGACCGTGACTCCCCCGCGATCACGACGCTTGAGGCCGCAGCCGAGGCGGTGACCGGGCAGGTGCCCGAATGCACGGTGTGGACGGCAGCCTGCGACGGCGGCTACATCGCCCGGGACTTGGGGATCCCGACCATCGTGTACGGTCCAGGCAGCATCAGCAAACAGGCCCACCATGTCGATGAGGCGATCGAGGTCGCCGAACTCGTACGCGCCTGCCGGGTCTACCGGCAGTTCATCGCCCGGACCTGCGGCTGAAGCGACTCAGGCGCCGGCAGCGGGGAGCAACCGCGCGCGACAGCTGTGTCGCCGCATGACCTTAAGGAGTGGAAGCAGCAGCATACCGACGACGCCGAAGACGACTGCCGGAATCCACAGCAGCGATGCATGCGCTGCGAACAGTTCAACGAAGGAGAAGTACGCGCCTCGCCTGTCGAGCAGCGCTGCGATCGTCACTCCGAGAAGATAGGCGACCAGGATCGGACCCAGAATGTATGTCGCATAGATCCCGGCATACAGCCGCCACCCGGCGCGCGGTCTCGCGATTCTGCGTTCGGCAGCGAAGGCGAGGCCCTCGGCAAGCAGCAGACCGGGCAGCAGCGGCAGCAGCAGGAAGATGAAGAGCAGGAAGTCGGTAGAGCCCAGATCGCCATCGGACATGACCCACGATGCAGCAGCCAAGATCACCAGAGAGACGAGGCCGGCCAGCGCCGCGTACCCGGCGATTGATGGTCGATCAAGCGTCCTGCTGCCTGCCATGTCATCAGTCCTCACCGGCAAGGATCTGCAGAGTCTGCAGCACCTCGGACGCGGACACCTGGCCGGGAGCCGAACCCTCACCGACGGTCGCGAAGGTCGCCGCCGAACCGAACTCACCGCCGACAAGCCGGGTGAGCCTGCCGCGGCGGCCCATCGCGATGACGATGATGGGGATCCGCAGGCGGGCCCGGCCGCGGTCCGCGGCCTTGAGTGCTTCGAGCACATCGGAGCGGTCATGCGGCATCACCGCGATCTTCGCGACATCAGCCCCGAGGTCGGCCATCCCCTTGAGCGTGCGCTGCAGCTGCTTCGACGGCGGGGTGTCGGTGAAATCGTGCGCCGAGGCAACCGAGGCGACCCCCGCCTCGGCGGCGGCGGTGATAAGCTCCCCGGCATCCCGGCGGGCGAACTCGATGTCGACAGCGGCCGGGCCGGCGGCGAGCGCCTGCCGGATGAGGGCGGAGTAGGTGTCCTCGTCGAGGTTCGCGGCCCCGCCCTCGGAGTCGGTGCGGATGGTGAGCAGCACCGGCAGGTCCGTGTGCGCACTGATCGCCGCCAGGCCGGCGGAGAACACCTCGCTTGCCTCGGCGGTCAGCCCGGCGGCCAGGGCGTCGACGCGCCATTCGAGCGCGTCGATCCCGGGAGTCTGCGCGCAGTCAGCGGCCAGCCGGCCGAGTTCGTCGAGGTCGCCGGCGACGAGCGGGACGATGACGGCGGGCAGCTGATCTGAAGCCACGAACGGCAGCGATTTCATGGCACTACCCTAGAGCACTCACGATTCGAAGAGCGCCTGGCCGATGTACTCGCCCTCGCGCACGCCCGGCGGGATCGCCCACACGGTCGAGCCGATCGGTGCGGTCCACTGATTCAGCAGGTCGACCTCGTCGAGGCGCTTCTGGATCGGCAGGAACTGCCGTTCGACCGAGGCCTGGTAGGAGGCGAACATGAGACCGGCCTTGCCGACGATCGCGCTGCCGGTCGGGCCGGTGGCGGCATCGGCGGCGTCGGGCACCGAATGGTAGTTGTACACGCGCCGGAAGATCTGCTGCTCAGGTGCTGCGTTGTTGCGGCTGCGGGCGACGTGGCTGGCCGGCGAGATGATCGTGAAGCCCTTGTCGTCGGTGGCCTCCAGATCCGGAATGTCATGCTCCTCAGTGCCGGTCATCGGTGCGCCCTTCTTCAGATCGCGGCCGATCGAGAACTCGCGGGCCGGCCTGTCGGCCTCATCCCAGGTCGCGAGGTTCATGTCGATGTCGCGCAGCACGAGCGAGGTCCCGCCTTTCAGCCACGCCGGGTAGTCGGCCGCCAGGTCGAGCGGCGGCTCGCCACGGGCGGAGAACACCGGGCTGGCCTGCCCGAGGCTCTTGCCCCACACCAGCCGGGCGAAGTCCTCTGAACCGGGTCCCGGGTTGGCGGTGCCGTCGACCTGGCCGAAGAGGTTGCGGGTCGTCGTGCCCTGCGGGTCGGACCCGTAGGAGCGGCGGAAGCTCGACCGCGACCAGGCGACGTCCATGAAGGCGCGGGCGTCCTTGAGCAGCATCCGCACCGCATGCGCAATGGTGAACGGATCATCGCCGCACACCTGCAGCAGCAGATCGCCGCGGCACAGCCGGTCCTCAAGCCGGTCGATGCCGAATGCCGGCAGCGGGCCCAGCCAGCCGGGGACGTGCTGGGAGCCTGCAAGGTCGACGAGCCCGCGGCCGAACCCGAAGGTCACGGTCAGTCTCGCGGGGCGCTCGTTGAGCTCCGGTTCGGTGTCGGCCAGGGGCGACTGGCCCTGGGTCATGAGCGCGGCATCATCGGTCAGCAGCTTGAGCATCCGGATGAGCCGCGTGAGGTCGGTGTCGTCCTTGCGGGTCAGTGAGACGAACATGGCGTGGGCCTGCGGGATCGTCTCGACCCCGGACTGGTGCTCGCCATAGAACGGCTCGATCTGGGCGCCGTTGAGGCCCGAGGTGTCGGGCTGGGGCTGGGCTGTCGCGGCCGGTTGCTGCCGGCCGGTCAGGAACCCGAGTCCGGCGCCGGCGGCTCCTGCCCCGACGCCGAGTGCGGAGGCGCCGAGCAGACGCCGGCGATCGATCT
>NZ_JALXPM010000031.1:0-34934 GCF_025147615.1 Brevibacterium luteolum
AGCCCTGCGGAGGCCCAGGGGGATCGATCAGCGGTGGCCGTAGCGCAGACCGTAGTAGTTCAGCGCATCCTGCACCGGCTGGAAGTAGGAGGAGCCTCCCATGTATCCGCCGTTGAAGCCGCACCGCTGGGTTGAGGGTCCGCCGGAGGTCATGCCGACTGCGTAGCCGCCGGCGGTGTAGGCGCCACCGGAGTCACCGGGAGCGGTGCACACCGAGGAGGTGCCCAGACCGGAGACCTGGGCCACCGAGCGGCCCTGGTTGTCGGAGTAGTTGACCGAGGCGTTGTAGCCGGTGACCTTGCCGCAGGTGACACCCGAGGTCGCGCCGGTGCGGCACATATCGGTGCCGACTGGTGCCTGCCAGGCTCCGCGATCGGCGTTGGTGATGCCGAAGTTCGAGCCGTAGGTGTTGACGCTGGTGCTCACCGAGTTGCCGGAGTTGACGTAGATCGCTCCGATATCGCGGTCGGGCTTGCCGTCATAGGACTTGAAGGCGGTTGCTGCGAAGGTGCCGAAGGCGCTGCCGCCGACGGAGAAGTTCTGCTGGCCTTCAACGCAGTGACCGGCCCAGATCATGACGTTGGTGCCGCCGGTGGTCGATGCCGGGAACCCGGCCGAGCAGTAGCTGCCGGGCACGGAGACCTTGTCGCCGCCGCGGGCGGTGGTGTGCAGGATGTTGCGATCGCCTTCGACGACGGTGACGGCGTCACCGTACTCGGCGGCCTTGTCGAGCACAGCGGACTTCGCATCGGCGTCGGAGACGGTGATGACGACGCGGTCGTCGATGATCTCCGGGGCGATCGAGGCGATGGCCGAACGGTCTCCATCGACCGAGTTGAGGGCATCGACGATCTCGTTGAGCTTGCTCTCGCCGTTCTGCGGGTCGCGGACCTCGAGGCCCTTCGCCATTGCGGCCTTGGCCTCTGCCGAACCGGCGGCTGCCTGGACGACGAGCTCATTGTCCTCATTGAAGAATGCGCCGTCGAAGTCGTTGCCCTTCTGCGAGAGCTCGTAGAGTTCGTTGTTCTGTTCGGCCTGGGCCTCGACGTACTCGCGCTGTTCGCTGACAGTGCGGCCTGAGGACTCGGCCATGATCTTCAGCTCCTTGTCGCTGAAGACCGGGTTGACCTTCTGCGCCTCCGGGCTTTCCTGGATGGCGGTGTCTGCCGTCTTGAGCGGGGCCGGGCCGGCTGCCGCGGGCAGTGCAGTTCCCACGCCGGTGAAGGCAAGTGCTCCAATCAGCACAGCGTGGACCAAGTGTCGTTTCACTGTTCTCTCCTCTGAGATGACCAATTTGGTGCCTCCAACTTTGGCAACACCCCAGGTGGCGCGCTATTGGACCTTGGTGCCGTTCGCTAAGCCGAAAGGAGTAGCTATGCGCGGGCCGGCATGCCTTTCGGGTTCAGTTGGGAGGGAGCGTGTGTTGCAGTTTTGCTCAGAATCCGCCGTTTCCACACAGGGCGCGGTCATCTTGTTCGGTCTACGGACTACGACGAAAGTCGTATTGGCTCACGTCACAGGAACGGGCATGATAGGAATCATGAAGAAATCATTCGGCGTTGCTCTTGCCGCCGTTGCGCTCGTATCGTTCGGAACCGTCGCTCCAGCTGCCGCTCTGCAGGCCAAGGGCCCTGTCGCAAATCCGGAGATGCCTACGCTGTGCCTTCTCCACAAGATTTACGTCCTGTGTCCCAACCTGGATAAGTAGCAGTCAGACCATCAGATAGCTCCGTGGCCGTAGATGGCTGCGGAGCTACTCGTGCAGATAGGGAATTCAACGGTGTTGTCGACCTCACTGTGTAGTACGATCGTCGAATGGCCGACGACCGTCGCATGGCTTCTGTACTCGAGCGCGTGAAACCCCGTCTTCAACTTGGCCAGTTCGGTGTTCCCGTACTGCTGACCTCGCTTCTCGTCGTCCTCGCATTCGTGGACGCAACACAGGCCGAGACCGCAGACTTCCCGTACGCGGCTCTTATCATCCTTGGCGCCGGAATTCTCACAATCCCTATATCGCCCTGGATCCTAGTTGGCGCGGTGCTGCTTGCCGGACTGACGTTGATCTTCATTGGGTCGTCCTTCCTGGGCATGGCGAGTATTACCGTCCCTATTGCTGCGACGTATTTGGCAGCGCGGAGACAACTCCGCTCAGCTATTGCCCTGAGTGTGGCATTGCTCATCGCATTCTCGTTCCCTCCTGTGCTCTTGGGTTACGAAACGTCCATTGTCTTTTCCACGCTCGTCTTCTGGACCGTGGTGGTTACGCTCGCGGTTGTTGCGGGGGTCCTCATCCGGTTCGTCTTGGATCGCGAAGAAGCGGCATCCAAGCAGAATCAGGAAGCGCTCGACAGGTTGAGCTCGCAGCTCTCACGAGATCTTCATGACTCCGTCGGGGGAGTGCTCACACGGGTCTCGCTTCTCGCGCAGCAGGCGCGAGCGAGCGATGCGGACAAAGCCGCAGAGAACCTCGACCTGATCGTGGCTGAGACACACGCGGCGAGTAGCGAAGTCCGGTTACTGCTGAGTCGGCTGCGCGACGTGGACGACATGATCCGCGGTGACGCCGGAGGGGATCTGACAGCAGCCGAACGTGTGCGGTCGAGTAAGAAGCCAGTAAGTGCGAAGCCAGGTGACCCTATCGTGGCGCACGGCCCGATGACTGTTCGGCAGCTCTTGAAGTCCTATTCCGATCGGTTGCGCGTCTACGGCTTCGCTGTCGAAAGCGCTGTCGAACCGCAGGCGTCCGAAGCCCTGGAGCAGTACGTGCGTCTGCTCGGCCGACTGCTGGACGAGAGCATCCTGAACACCATCAAGTACGCCTCACCGGATGAGCCTGTGCACGCGGTCTTCACGCGGTCGGAAACGCACGTCAAAGTCGTGCTCAGCAACACCGAATCTCCCGAGGGCAATCCCAACCCTGCCGACAGCTCCGGTCTGGGCTTGGCAAATTTAGCCCGCGATATCGAGGCTGCAGGGGGTATCCTGACTACTGGCCGGTTGACACCGCCGGTCGTCGAAGGCGCTGAGGCCACGGACTCCCAGTGGCAGCTCTGCGTCGAACTCCCCGCAGCACCAGCCGGGCAACCCACGCCCCACACGGAGGTACCGAGTGACAATCGTTGAGCCTTACGACCGCATCAGGGTCATCATCACCGATGACGATGCCTTCACTCGAGACGCCATCGCCGAACTGCTCGGCAACGACGCCGCCATCAGCGTTGACTCCACCTTCTCCGACGGCGCAGAGATGCTCGCCGCCGTCGAACCCCTCGGCCGCGAAGCCGTCAAGAACATCGACGTCATCCTCTGCGACATCTCGATGCCCGAGGTCGGCGGCATCGAGGCGACCCGCCGCCTGCGTGCTGCTGGTGTGCGCGTGCCGATCATCCTGCTGACATCCTTCGACAGCGAAGAGAACCTCATCCAGGCGCTTGCTGCAGGAGCCAACGGCTACCTCATCAAGACAGCCGACGTCGTGCAGATCCGCTCGGCGATCGAGGCCGTGCTCAGCGGCACCGCCGTCATCTCCCCGGACGCCGCAGGCTTCGGTGCCACCATCACCCACGAGCCGGCAGCCGCAGGCAACCCGGCAGAGGAGATCGCCCAGCTCGGCCTGACCGATCGTGAGGAGGGCGTGCTCCACCTGCTCTGCCAAGGCCTGTCGAACCACGAGATCGCCCGCAAGCTCGACATCCGTGAAGGCACCGTGAAGGTTCACGTCACCTCGATCATGCGCAAATTCAACGTCCGCTCGCGACTCGAGCTCGTCGTCGAGGCATTCAACGCCGGAATCGTCTCACCCGAAGGCGTGCACTGAGCATCTTCGAGTGCAGGGCACTGCCTGCCGGGCCCCTATAATGATGAGTTGGGTCAGAGCCCGTGAAAGGTGCGCGGAGACTTCGCCCGCCTGTGCTCCCACCGGGGCGCGGGCCGCACACAATTCTTGAGGATGTTGATGACAGAACACACCGCACGCCGCCTCGATCGCCGCAATATCGCGATCGTCGCCCACGTCGACCACGGCAAGACGACCCTGGTCGATGCGATGCTCAAACAGACCGGAGCGTTCGGCGACCACGGCGAAGTGCAGGACCGCGTCATGGACTCCGGCGACCTGGAGCGCGAGAAGGGCATCACGATCCTGGCGAAGAACACCGCCGTGCGCTACGCAGGACCGTCCGCCACCGACGGCCCGCTGACCATCAACGTCATCGACACCCCCGGCCACGCCGACTTCGGCGGCGAGGTCGAACGCGGCCTGTCCATGGTCGACGGTGTGGTGCTGCTCGTCGACGCCTCGGAAGGACCGCTGCCGCAGACCCGATTCGTGCTGCGCAAGGCGCTGGCGGCGAACCTGCCCGTCATCATCGTCATCAACAAGACCGACCGCGCCGATGCCCGCATCGCCGAAGTCGTTGACGAAGCCCAGGACCTCCTGCTCGGCCTGGCCAGCGATCTGGCAGAGGAGCAGCCTGACCTCGACGTCGATGCAGTGCTCGACGTGCCCGTCGTCTACGCCGCAGCCAAGGTCGCCCGCGCCTCCCTGCGCCGGCCCGCCGACGGCGATGTGCCCGACAACGACGACCTCGAGCCGCTGTTCTCCACCATCCTGGAGCACATTCCGGCCCCGGCCTACAACGATGACGGAGTGCTCCAGGCACACGTGACCAACCTCGACGCCTCTCCGTTCCTCGGCCGCCTGGCGCTGCTGCGCATCTACGGCGGCACCCTGAAGAAGGGCCAGCAGGTCGCCTGGGCCCGCGGCAGCGGAGACATCGGTCAGGCCAAGGTCACTGAGCTGCTCGAAACCAAGGGCCTCCAGCGCGTGCCAGCCGCAGAAGCCTCAGCTGGCGACATCGTCGCCATCGCCGGGATCCCCGACATCATGATCGGCGACACCATCACTGATCTGGAGGATCCGCGCCCGATGCCGGCGATCGAGATCGACGAACCGGCGATCTCGATGACCGTCGGCATCAACACCTCGCCGCTGGCCGGCCGCGAGAAGGGCACCAAAGTCACCGCCCGTATGGTCAAGGACCGACTCGACTCCGAACTCGTCGGCAACGTCTCCCTGCGCGTGCTGCCCACCGAGCGCCCCGACACCTGGGAAGTCCAGGGCCGAGGCGAACTCGCCCTGGCCGTGCTCGTCGAGCAGATGCGCCGCGAGGGCTTCGAGCTCACCGTCGGCAAGCCGCAGGTCGTGACTCAGGAGATCGACGGCGTCCTGCACGAACCTGTCGAGCAGATGACGATCGACGCGCCCGAGGAGCACCTGGGGGCGATCACCCAGCTCATGGCCTCCCGCAAGGGCCAGATGGAATCGATCAGCAACCACGGCACCGGCTGGGTGCGCATGGAATTCCGGGTCCCGGCCCGCGGCCTCATCGGCTTCCGCACCCGGTTCCTCACCGAGACCCGCGGCACCGGCATCGCCAACTCGCTGTCAGCCGGCCTCATGCCGTGGGCGGGGGAGATCACCTTCCGCACCACCGGCTCGCTGGTCGCCGACCGGGCCGGTTCGGTGACCCCGTACGCAATGCTCAACCTGCAGGATCGCGGCAGCTTCTTCGTCGAGCCGACCTCCGAGGTCTACGAAGGCCAGGTCGTCGGTGAGAACTCCCGCAATGAGGACATGGACGTCAACGTCACCAAGGAGAAGAAGCTGACGAACATGCGCTCAGCTTCGGCGGACACCTTTGAGAACCTCACCCCGCCGCGGGCACTGACCCTGGAGGAGAGCCTCGAGTTCGCCAACGACGACGAGTGCGTCGAAGTCACGCCAACCCACGTGCGCATCCGCAAGGTCGTGCTCGACCAGAAGGAGCGTCACAAGATCACCAGCCGCAAGAAGAACTGATCACTGCATGAGTGCCACCCAGACCCTTCCCGCAGCACAGGCGCGCGTCCTCTTCGTCCACGCCCACCCCGATGACGAGTCGATCATGACCGGTGGGACGATGGCCGCACTTGCCGCCTCCGGCGCCCACGTCGCCCTCGTCACCGCCACCCGCGGTGAGGGCGGTGAGGTGATCGGCGAGCTGCGGGAACGGCTGGAGGGCAACCGGGCCGAACTAGCATCTCACCGGGAGCAGGAGCTCGCCCGCGCACTCGAGATCCTCGGGGTCAGCGACCATGCCTTCCTGGGCGACGGTGAGCGCGGGGGAGCAGATGAGCGCCTGCCTTCCCGCCGGTTCGAGGACTCCGGGATGGCCTGGGGTCCTGACGGTCACGCTGTGGCACCGGATGACATGGTGCCCGAGGCACTGTGCGCCGCCCCGGTGAGCGAAGCCGCCGGATACCTCGTCAACGTCATTCGCCGGGTGCGTCCGCAGCTCGTCATCACCTACTCCAGTGGTGGCGGCTACGGCCACCCCGACCATGTGCGGATGCACGAGGCGACGGTCGCCGCCTGCCAGCGGCTGGAGGGCACCGCTGACGAGGCGGCTGCACTGCTGTTCTTCGACACCCCTGCCGACGCGGCCGCCGACGCCTTCGACCCCCAGGCTCCCGGCTTCGAGCTCACCGGCTTCGCCCCGGCCGCATCGATCCCGACGATCGCCGCCGAGGCGCCGATCGCCGTCGCCCAGGACGTCGACGCCTTCATCGGCGCCAAGAGCCTGGCGATGGCAGCCCACCGCACCCAGATCACCGTGGCCGGGCAGTTCTTCGCACTGTCCAACGGGATCGGCCAGAAGGTCATGGATATCGAGTGCTACACCGACGCCGCCTACCCGGGCCCCGGACCGGCACCGTATGCACCGGTCGACAATGTCCTCGATGCCGTCATCGTGCCTGTTGGGACTCACGCCTACCCGACCCCGGCCGGCACCGGCACTGACGATGCGAACGCAGCCGCCGCCTCGGGCGCGGGTGGAGCAGCCGGTGCGGCGAGCACCGCCGGAACCGGAGCGGCGACAGCTGCCGGAGCCGGAGCGGCGAGAGCTGACACTGAGTCTCCGGGGCGTCCGAAGACCAGCGCGGCAGCGATCATCCACGCGATCCTCGTCGGGCTGCTCATCGGCGTGCTCGGCTCCTTCCAGCACCTCAACGCGACCGCCTGGGAGCTCGGCGGCCAGCAGATCATCGCCCCGTGGGGCCTGGCTCTGGCGCTGGCGCTGAGCACGGCGGGCATGTGGCACATCGCCGCGCTGTACCGGTCGACATCGCTCATGGTGCTGTGTGCGGCGGTCATCTGCATGGTTTCGTTCCTGTTCACACAGCAGGGCCTGCTGCCCGGGGCCGACCTCATCGTCGCCGCGTATCTGCGCTCGATCGTGTGGCTGGTCGCCCCGATGGGCATCGCTGCGGTGCTCGCCTTCACGCTGCCGGCGCTCAAGACTCCCAAGCGGTCATGAGACCGGCGGTCCGGCCGGAAGCTGAGACCGAACTGTAGCAGGATTGTCACCCGGTGGCCGCAGGTCAGGGCATGGCCACTGGCTATAGTTGGGAACGGATTCCCACCAGCTCCGGGCCGCTGCCCGGCCGACTCTCGTGAAGTGACACCATGGCCTCTGACACCACTCCGGCGCGCGGCCGCCGCACGACGATCATCGTCATCGTCGCCGCCGTCCTCGCCCTCGCCGCTGCCTATGTGGCAACGGCGTTCTTCGCCTCCAACGGCATGCCGCGTCACACGCAGGTCGCCGGGATCGACGTCGGCGGGTTGTCCGAGGCCGAGGCGAAGCGCACCCTCGATGAGCAGCTCGCCCCGCGTGCCGAGAAGCCGATCGAGATCACCGCAGAGGACAACTCCGCGAAGATCGACCCGGCTGATGCCGGGATCGTCCTCGACACCCAGGCGACCGTCAATCGCGGTGCTGGCTTCACGCTCAATCCGGTGCGCATCTACGAGCGCCTGTTCGACGACAACGTCATCGACCCGGTCAGCACCGTTGACGAGTCGAAGAAGTCCGTCATCGAGGAGGTCGGTTCGGAGATGTCGACCGAACCGGTCGATGCGACGCTCGCCTACGACGAAGACGGCAAGCCGAAGGTCACCGACAGCAGCGACGGCACCATCGTGACCGCCGATGCGATCCGGGAGACGATCGATGCCTCCTGGCTGCGCGAAGACCCGCCACTGGCGGTGACTGCGCAGAAGAAGGAAGCCGACATCACCACCGCTGAGGCGGAGAAGGCCCGGACCGATATCGCCGAACCGGCGATCAGCGATGACGTCACGGTCACCGCCGACCCCGGCGACCATGAGGATGTCCAGGGCGGGACGCTCACCGTCTCACCGGAGACCGTGTCGCAGACCCTGGAGTTCGAGCCCAAGGACAGCGACCTGACACCGGTCTTCGACGCCAAACGGCTCAAGCGGCTCGCGCTGGCCGAGAGCCCGCAGGTCGGCCAGGAGATGAAGAACGCCAGCTACGAGATCGTCGACGGCAAACCGAAGGTCGTGCCGAGCGAGAAGGGCATCTCCGTTGACGAGAAGGAATTCGCCGACGCTGTGCTGCCGGCGCTGACCTCCGATGACCGCACCGCCGAGGTGACGCTCACCGAGACCGATCCGGAGTTCTCGACTGAGGACGCCGAGAAGGCCGATATCGACACCGTCATCGCGAAGTTCGCCACCCCGTACAACTCCGAACCCAACCGCGACACCAACCTGCGGGTGGCCTCGAAGAAGGTCTCGGGCAGCGTACTGCTGCCCGGTGAGCAGTTCAGCCTCAACGAAACCCTGGGCAAGCGCACAGCCGCCAACGGCTACAAGCCTGCCGGCGTCATCTCCGAAGGGCAGATGAAGACCGACTTCGGCGGCGGTGTCTCCCAGGTGTCGACAACCCTGTTCAATGCCGCATTCTTCGCCGGTCTCGATCTCGATGAGCACCGTGCGCACTCCCGGTACATCTCCCGCTACCCGGAGGGTCGGGAGACGACCCTGGACTGGACGTCGATCGACTTGAAGTTCACGAACAACACCGACAAACCGATGGTGCTTGACATGTACCTCAAGGGCGGCGAGGTCCACGCCCGCGTCTTCGGCGTCAAGACCGTCGACGTCGAAGCCGATGCCTCCAGCCGGTTCGCGTTCACTTCGCCGAGCACTGTGACCGAATCGGGTCCCTCCTGCTCACCGCAGTCACCGCGGGAAGGCTGGTCGATCACGATCTACCGCACGATCAAGGACCACTCGACCGGCAAGGTCGTGAAGAAGGACGACTTCACCACCGTCTACCGTCCGGTCAACCGTGTGCAGTGCAAGACGGACAGCTGAACGACCCTGAGCACAGCCGTGCCCGGCACCGGAATCACGGTGCCGGGCACAGGCATGGTGAGCAGGTCAGCCGGTGAATGTGTAGCCGCTGGGTTCCTCACCCAGGTCGATGATCGCAGCGACCGGCCCGCCGCCGTCAGGACCCTGATGGGCGGCTGATACCGAGACGAACACGGCCGGATCACCAGTCACCGCGGAGGTGACGCCGCCGACGGCGGCCTTGATCTGCCGGTGCCAGTGGACATCGGAGTCGTCGAGCATCGCATTGCGGCGGCCGAGCACCGAGCCGTCCTGGCTGGCCTCGCACTTGAGGAACACATTGACGAGACGGCCGCCGAGGTCGTCGCGGTGCGGCCGATCCGGCAGGTCGAGGCCGGCATCGGTGATCGCATCCCAGATTCCGTCGGCATCGAGAGCATGATCCATCACCCCGTGGCCGATCCGGAACCGGCCGCCGATGCCGGGCGCATTGCCGACGACGACCACCTGCGCGCGGTCGAGCTCCACACCGGAGGAGCACGAGGCGACGGCGGAGTACTTCCTGCGGTCGCGCATGACATCGTCATCGGTGATGTCGGTGGCCTCGCCGAGCGCCTGGGCGATGCCGAGGGCAGTGGTGCCGTTGGAGACGTCCATCGACGTCAGCGTGTCCTCGGTGAAGACGTCGTGACCGCGGGAGCGGGCATCGCGGATCGTGTCGATTGTCAGCAGCGGGGTCTTCGTCTGCACATAGTGGACATCGGATGTGTCGGTGATGCCGGCGCGCTCCATCGCCGCGGTGACGGCATCGGCGACCTTGTCGATCATGCCGGTGCGGCCGATCTCCTCCGGCAGGATCGGCTCGCTCATCGCGAAGCCGACCGACAGCCGCTTGTCATCGACACCGGCGGCAGCGCCGTGGCTCGGGGTGTCGGTCGCGTCGGTGGTGGCGAAGATCGTGGCATGGGGGCTGATGACGCCATCGGTGCCGCCGGACCAGACGATCGGGATCTCCTTGACCTGCTCGGGCGGAGCGCCCTTCTCGATGAGCGCCTCACGGAAGGCGCGGTCGGCGATGATGCGGGTGTAGTCGTTGACCCCGCCATTGCCCTCGGTCTTGCCGATGATCGCGATGACGCGCGAGGCGTCGAGGACACCGGCGTCGATGAGCTTCGTCATCTCCGAGGCGTCGGAGACGCTGTGCAGGGGGACTTTCCGGACTTCGATCGGCTGTGGCATAAGGCTGCTCCCAACAGAGTGTCGTTCCCACCCGGCGGGTGATGCCGAGAGGCTGTCATCGACTGCGCACCGGCGCGCGGCGCCGTCACCGCAGTCCCTGAGTGCCACTCACTGTACTGAGCGAACTGTGGGGCAGAACACGTCAGATTGCGCCAAGCGGAACCGCATCCATTCGGCAGAAAGTGCTGTGTCAGCCCTGTGTCACATGCGCCTAGCGTGATGTGACACACGACACGCCACGACGGCAGGCGGACTCGCCAGCCGCCGCGCCCGAGGAGAGCTATGCCCGCTGCTGAGCCAGAGATCACCCCGCGCTACCAGATCAACGAGATGCCGCCGCTGGGCGAGGCGGTGCTGCTGGGCATCCAGCATGTGCTCGTCATGATGGCGAGCAATGTCACCATTCCCGTCATCCTCGCCACTGCGATCGGCGCCACCACCGGTGAGACCGCCTTCCTCGTCCAGGTCGCGTTGCTCGTCGCCGGGCTCACCACGCTGCTACAGACGATCGGCATCGGGCCGATCGGCTCTCGGCTGCCGATCGTACAGGGCACGAGCTTCGGCTTCCTCGTCGTCGCCATCCCGCTGGCGCAGAGCTACGGGATCGCCGCCGTGTTCGGTGGTGCGATCTTCGCCGGTGTCGTGCAGGTGATCCTCGGGATGAGCCTGCGCTGGCTTAAGGCCCTGTTCCCGCCGCTCGTCAGCGGCATCGTCGTCCTCGTCATCGGCATCGGCCTGCTGCCGACCGGCATGGCGCTCTACGCCGGCGGCAGCGGCTCACCGACATTCGGTTCGTGGACAGACCTCGGCCTGGCTAGCCTGGTGCTCGTCGTGATGCTGCTGTTCTACCGCTTCGGCCGGGGCATCATCGGGGCGGCCTCAGTGCTCCTCGCCCTCATCGTCGGCTACCTGGCAGCGATCCCGGCCGGTCGGGTCGACTTCAGCGATGTCGCCGAGGCCGCATGGTTCGCCTTCCCCGCACCGCTGAAGTTCGGTCTGGACTTCCCCGCCGCTGCCCTCATCGGCATGGGTGCGATGGCGATCGCCACCTCCGTGGAGACGATCGGGGACCTGTCGGCGATCACCAAGAGCGGTGCTGGACGAGACGTGACCGACAAGGAGCTCTCCGGCGGCGTGATGGCCGACGGCGTAGCGACCGCGTTCGCCTCACTGTTCTCCGCCCTGCCCAACACCTCGTTCGGCCAGAACGTCGGGCTCGTCGCCTTCACCGGCGTCATGAGCCGGCACGTCGTCTCGATCGGCGCCGGATTCCTCATCCTGCTCGGACTGCTGCCGAAGTTCGCCGCCGTCATCGCCGTCATGCCCTCGGCTGTCATCGGAGGAGCGGCGGTCGTGATGTTCGGAATGCTCATCGGTGCTGGCATCAAACTGCTGGCCGAGACTGCCCTCGACCGCCACGACATGCTCGTCATCGCCGTGTCGATCGGCGTCGGGCAGGGCTTCGCTGCCGTACCTGATTCGGTGGCGCTGTTCCCCAACACCATCGCCGTGCTGCTGACCTCCGGCATCGTGCCGGCGGCCGCGCTGGCCGTCATCATGAACCTCACGCGCCCCAAGCCGGCCCGCGGCGGTCACCTCGACATCGATGTGCCGATGAGCGAGAAGTCCGATCCGCTCGGCGACGACGGCACACACGCGCCGCCGCGCTGAGCCTGCAGACGGCCGGTGCTCATTCGGCCTGGAGGGCGAACCAGTGCCGGTGATGCTCCCGGGCGCCGAGACCGCGCATGAGCGTGATCGCTGCTTCATTGGAAGCCGGCACATCGGCCAGCAGCGAGCGGATGCCCTGCTGGCCGGCTGCCGCGGCCGCGGCCTGCACGAGTGCGCGTCCGACTCCGCGGCGGCGCGCGCTGGGGTGGACGATGAGATGGGAGATCACCGCCCAGCGGTGGGTGAGCGCGACGCGGATCGTGCCGATGAGCTGCGGCCGGCTGGCCTGCGGCTGCCCGCCGGGCTGGGCGGAACCAGCCGTCCCGGACTGGGCGGTGCCGGGCAGCGGACCGGTGATCGCTGAGAGGATGAACATCTGCTCAGCTGAGGTCATGAGCGCGGCGAAGGCCGAATGGCTCTCGCTGCCCTCCGGGTGCCCCCAGGCCTCATATTGCAGTCCGTGCGGGGCATCCGAGCGCACGATCGACAGCCCAGCCGGGGCCGCGGCGGCGGGATCGGCGAGCCCAGCGGCCGCCTCGGCGGTGGCGGCGGTGAGCGCCAGCTGCGGTTCGGAGGGCACGAAGCCGGCATCGCGGAACAGCCCGGCGGCCTCCCGGCAGGCGGCGGCGAGCTCTGAGGAGTCGGCATCGGAGTAGATCTGCACAGCAGCAGGCAGCCCGTGCTGGCCGTACCACTGGGAGACCATCTCGAGCGCCTCAGCCGTCTCGACACCGGGCGGGTCGAGGGGCAGGGCGGAGTTCGCCGCCTCCTTCCCAGCCCCGCCGGCAGCCCGCAGCAGCCAGCCGGACTGGACGAACGCCTCGGGCCCGGCCGCGTCATCGCCGGTGGCTTGCGCGGCATCGCGGTGCAGATTGTCCCGGTTCAGCCACGTCACCTCCGGCGGCAGCCACGCATGGGCGGCGACCCGGCGGACATCGGCCGCCGAGACCACCTCGTGCAGCCTCCCAGCCCGCTGCGGGGCCGGGGGCACCTCATGGGCGAGGATGATGTCCTCCCGAGGCACGCGGACCGGGCCGCGCTTCGTCTCGACCGTCACGGAGTTCCCGTCGACGGCGCTGACCTGGCCGAGCGCATCGGTGGCGCTGGAGCCCTCGCGGAACCGCAGGACGACGCGCATGCCGGGACGGGGTTCGAACATGTGTGACCTTTTCGACGGTGGTGTGCCAACGCTCCCAGCCTATAAGGGAGTAGTCTGGTGAGAGGACTTTTCGCATGGAAGCTGACTGAGGAGACTGACAGTGACGTATGTCATCGCACAACCGTGCGTCGATCTCAAGGATAAGGCGTGCATCGACGAATGCCCCGTCGACTGCATCTACGAAGGCGAACGGTCGCTCTACATCCACCCCGACGAATGCGTCGACTGCGGTGCCTGCGAACCTGTCTGCCCGGTTGAGGCGATCTACTACGAAGACGACGTCCCCGAAGAGTGGGCCGACTACTACACCGCCAATGTCGAGTTCTTCGACGAGATCGGCTCGCCCGGCGGTGCCGCCAAGCTCGGCAACACCGGCCTGGACCATCCGATCATCAAGGCGCTGCCGCCGCAGAGCCACGACGAGTGAGAACCCATGTACGGACTCCAGCTGCCGGATTACCCCTGGGACACCCTGACTCCGTACCGACAGCGCGCTGCCGCACATCCTGATGGCGTGTGCGATCTGTCGATCGGCACCCCGGTCGATCCCACCCCCGAGGTGATCCGTCAGGCGCTGCGCGAGGCCGCCGACGCCCACGGGTACCCGACGACCGCCGGCACCGAGGCGCTGCGCGAGGCGATCGCCTGGTGGTCGTCCCAGTGGCGCGGCGTAACTATTGATCCCGCCACCGAGGTGCTGCCGACCGTTGGGTCGAAGGAGCTCGTCGCCTGGCTACCGACACTGCTCGGGCTCAATGCCGGGGGAGCATCGGGGCTGGAGAAGCCTTTGGCCGTCGCCTGCCCGTCGCAGGCCTACCCGACCTATGAGATGGGCGCCCGCGTGGCCGGCGTCGACTGTGTGCGACTCGATGCCGCCGACATCCTTGCCGGCGCCTCCCTGGATGGCATCGGGCTGCTGTGGCTCAACTCACCGGGCAACCCGACCGGCGAGGTCCTCGACACCGACACTCTTGCCGCTGTCGTCACCCGCGCCCGCGAGGCCGGGGTCATCGTCGCCAGCGACGAATGCTACGCCCTGCTCAACTGGGCCGCCGACACCGCGGCGCCCTCGATCCTCGACCCGGCCGTCACCGGAGGAGAGCACACCGGGCTGCTGGCGGTGTACTCGATGTCGAAGCAGTCGAACCTCGCCGGCTACCGGGCGGCATTCGTCACCGGCGATGCGACGCTCATCGGCAACCTCACCAACTCTCGCAAGCATGCCGGGATGATCATGCCTGCCCCGATCCAGGCGGCGATGATCGCGGGCCTGCGCGACACTGCCCACGTGCAGGAGCAGAATGCCCGCTACGCCGCCCGGCGCGCGGAGCTGCTGCCGGCAGCCGAGGCGTTCGGGCTGCGCATCGACCATTCGACAGCTGGGCTCTACCTGTGGGCCAGCCGCGACGAGGACTGCTGGGAGACCATCGCAGCGCTCGCTGACCTGGGCATCATCGCCGGACCCGGCGCCTTCTACGGCGCTGCCGCCGGCCAGCACGTGCGCCTGGCGCTGACAGCGCCCGATGAGCGGATCGCGGCGGCTGCCGCACGCCTGCGCGAGGCCTGAGATCGAGGTGGCCACCGCCTCGGGAAAGGCCGAACACACCCGCCTGCCGCACGGTGGCGCGGGGCAGGGTACCAAGCCCAGGTGACAGGCCACCCCGATTTACCCTTGGCCTACCAAAGCCGGTAGTCTCTGATGTGACTGTGAAACAACACTCAGGTCGCTGTGAGCACCCCACGCTCGAATCCCCGGCCGGAGATCAGACATTTCGAGGAGTACATATGGCAGAGGATGCAGTACTGCACATCGACGGCCAGGAGGTCTCCCTCCCTGAGGTGACTGCCACCGAAGGCACGGAAGCTGTGCGGATCGGCTCGTTGCTCAAGGACACCGGGAAGGTCACCTACGATCCCGGCTTCGCCAACACGGCCAACACCTCCTCGGCCATCACCTTCATCGATGGCGACGAGGGCATCCTGCGCTACCGCGGCTACCCGATCGAAGAGCTGACCGAGAAGTCGAACTTCATCGAGGTCTGCTACCTGCTCATCTACGGCGAGCTGCCCACCCAGGAGCAGTACGACGAATTCGACGCCCGCCTGCGCCGCCACACCCTCGTACACGAGGACCTGCGCCGCTTCTTCACCGCCTTCCCCTACGACGCCCACCCGATGCCGATGGTGTCCTCGGCGATCTCGGCGCTGTCGACCTTCTACCAGGACAACCTCTCCGTCTTCGACCACGAGCAGATCGACCTGTCCTCGATCCGGATGCTCGCCAAGATGCCAACAATCGCAGCGATGGCCCACCGCAAGTCCGAGGGCCTGCCGGTGATCCACCCGGACAACTCGCTCAACCTCGTCGAGAACTTCCTGCGCGTGAACTTCGGCTACCCGTCCGAGCCGTACGAGCTCGACCCGCTGGCGGTCAAGGCGATGGACCAGCTGTTCATCCTGCACGCCGACCACGAGCAGAACTGCTCGACCTCGACGGTGCGCCTGGTCGGCTCGGCACAGGCGAACATCTTCCAGTCGATCTCAGCAGGCGTCAACGCCCTGGCAGGCCCCCTGCACGGCGGAGCGAACTCGGCAGTTCTGGAGATGCTCGAAGAGATCCTCGCCTCCGACGACGGCGCGAAGTCCTACATGGAGCGGGTGAAGAACAAGGAGCAAGGCGTCCGCCTCATGGGTTTCGGCCACCGCGTGTACAAGAACTACGATCCGCGTGCGGCGATCATCAAGAAGACCGCCCACGAGATCCTCGAGCGCACCGGCGGCAACGACGAGATGCTCGAACTCGCCCTCAAGCTCGAAGAGATCGCGCTGGCCGACGACTACTTCGTTGAGCGCAGCCTGTACCCGAACGTCGACTTCTACACCGGCCTCATCTACAAGGCCCTCGGCTTCCCGACCGAGATGTTCACCGTGCTCTTCGCCGTCGGCCGCCTGCCGGGCTGGATCGCGCAGTGGCGTGAGATGATCAACGACCCGGAGACCCGCATCGGCCGCCCGCGCCAGATCTACACCGGCGAGCCGAAGCGCAGCTACACCGACATCAGCGAGCGCTGAGACGCGGTGCCCTGACACCGGATACGCGAAAGGGGACAGACCAGCTGGTCTGTCCCCTTTGCCGTGCCCGGCTGATGAGTGTGCCGGGCCCGGCAGCTCAGTGGGCCGTGCCCGTCTGATCAGTGCAGGTCGGGGTTGAGTTCGATGCCCTGGGCGGTGCGGGACCGGGCCTCGACGGCACCGGTCTCGGAGTTGCGGCGCAGCAGCACGTTGTCGCTGCCGGACAGTTCGGCGGCCTTGACGACCCTGCCGTCCTCCTCGGGCATGACGACGCGGGTGCCGGCAGTGACGTAGAGGCCGGCCTCGACGATGCAGTTGTCGCCGAGGGAGATGCCGACGCCGGCATTGGCGCCGAGCAGCGTGCCCTCGCCGATCTCGATGCGGTGCGCGCCGCCGCCGGACAGGGTGCCCATGATCGAGGCGCCGCCGCCGATGTCGGTTCCGTTGCCGATGACGACGCCCTGGGAGATGCGCCCTTCGACCATCGCCTGGCCGAGGGTGCCGGCGTTGAAGTTGACGAAGCCCTCGTGCATGACGACGGTGCCCGGTGAGAGGTAGGCGCCCATCCGCACCCGGTCGGCATCAGCGATGCGCACACCCTCGGGCACGACGAAATCGGTCATGCGCGGGAACTTGTCGACACCGTAGACCGAGAGCTGGCCGCGCGCCTTGAGCTTGGCGCGGGTGATCTCGAAGTCCTCGACCGCACACGGGCCGGCAGAGGTCCACACGACATTGCTGAGCTGGCCGAACAGGCCGTCGAGGTTGAGGTCGTTGGGCTTGACGAGACGGTGGGACAGGGCGTGCAGGCGCAGGTAGCCGTCGGCGGCGCCGTCCGGGGCGGCATCGACGTCGATCGTGACGCTGACGAGCTCACCGCGGGTGCCGCGGGCCTCATCGGCGGCCGCGAGCGGGGTGAGGACGTCATCGTCGACGGCGTCGGCGGCGAGCTTGGCTGCCGAGGCCTCATCGCCGGTGAGGACGGGAGCGGGGTACCACACGCACAGGATCGTGTCGCCGTGGTACGTGGCGACACCCTTGGCTGAGACGAAACGTTGAGTCATGACACCAGCCTATCGGTCTGTGTGCCGGCGAGACACTAGGCTGGACGTGATCTGTGCCCGTCGAACGCCAGGAGCCTGCCGATGTTCACCTCAGGAATCTACAACCGCGGACCGCTGCGGCTGCGCCGCTCCCAGGTGCCGGAGAAGACCGCTGACGAACAGCTGCTCGAATGCCCGGACGAGGCCGCCTGGCAGCACGAGGACCCGTGGCGGGTGCTGCGCATCCAGTCGGAGTTCGTCGAGGGCTTCGGCGCGATGGCCGGACTCGGATCGTGCTTCTCGGTCTTCGGCTCGGCCCGGACTGCCGAGACCTCACCGGACTACGCGACCGCCCGGGATCTCGGCCGCCGCATCGCCGAAGCCGGCTACGGAGTCATCACCGGGGGAGGGCCGGGCATCATGGAAGCGGCCAACCGCGGAGCACACGACGCCGGGGGACTCTCCGTGGGCCTGGGCATCGAGCTGCCCTTCGAACAGGGCATGAACGACTACGTCGACCTGGGCGTGAACTTCCGGTACTTCTTCGTGCGCAAGACGATGTTCCTCAAATACTCCCAGGGCTACGTCGTGCTGCCCGGTGGATTCGGCACCTTCGATGAGCTCTTCGAAGCGCTGACGCTGGCGCAGACGCACAAAGTGCGCAAGTTCCCGATCGTGCTCATGGGCACCAGCTACTGGGGAGGTCTCGTCGACTGGCTGAAGTCCAAGCCGGTCGAATACGGCACCATCAGCCTCGACGACCCCGACCGGCTCAGCCTCACCGACGATCCGGCCGAGGCCGTCTCGATCCTCACCTCCGTCTCCGAGTCCTGACCGAGCGTTCCAGCAAGCCTGTCACGGTGCGCCGGCGGCCGACAGGGCTGTGAGACGATACCGCTATGTCGATCTACATCATCCTCGGTGTGTGCGCTGTCGTGTTCTTCGCCGTCGTCGCCGTCTTCGGCGCCACCGGCGGCTTCAACAGCGCCATGGGACGCGACCAGGCTCAGGAGCCCCCGCGCGGACTGGGCGAGGGATGGTCGGCAGACGACATCAGCGCCGTGCGCTTCCAGCTCGCCGCCCGCGGCTACCGCACCGACGCCGTCGACCTGGTGCTAGAGCAGATGACTCAGCGGCTGCGCGAACAGGAGGCCGAGATCGCCCGCCTGCACGCCGAACGCGACCGCCCGCACCCAGGCCACCACCGCCTCGGCGACGGCTACCCGGAGATCCTGGGCGACCCCCAGCCCGGTGGCAGCGACCGGGGCATCGACGCACCGCACGGCACGCTGGGCGACCCGCAGCCTTGATGGCACCGCCCACACCCGCCCCAGCATCCTCAGCCGGGCTGATCGCCGCGCAGCCGCCCACCCCACGGATCGTCAGGCGGGCAGCGGACTGGCTGCTGGGCCTGCCGGTCTGGGCGCAGGCGCTCGTCGTCTGCCTCGTCTCGCGGATCATCGCGTTCGCATTCCTCTCCCACGTGCTCGCCGAGCAGGGCAGCTCCCCGTGGACGAGCGGGGAGGTCACGACGCTGCGGGACTTCCTCAACTTCTGGGACGCCGGCTGGTACGAGCGCATCGCGACCGACGGCTACCCCGAGGTGCTGCCGCGCGCAGAGACCGGGGATGTCAGCCAGAACGCGTGGGCGTTCTACCCGCTGCATCCCTGGATCGCCCGCGACGTCTCCGTGCTCACCGGGCTGGACTACCAGCTCGTCTCACCGCTGCTGTCGAACCTGTTCGCCGCCGGGGCTGCGATCGTCATCCTTGCGCTGTTCCGCCGCCACACCACCGCCGGGCGGGCGCTCATGGGCCTGGCGGTCGTGTTCGTCTTCCCCGCCTCCCCGATCCTGAGCACCGGATATGCCGAGGCGCTCAACCTGCTGCTGCTCGCCTGCGCGCTCACGCTCGTCATCGACCGCGCCTACCTGTGGGCGATCCCGGTCGTCGTGGCGATGGACCTCTCCCGGCCGATCGGGGTGGCGTTCTCGTTCTTCATGCTCATCCACCTCATCAGCCGCTTCGCCCGCCGCAGGAGCGAGCCCTACCCGGCAGGGGAGGCGATCCGCAGCTGGACGCTCGGGGTGCTGTCCTGCGTCGCTGCGCTGATCCACCCCATCCACGCCTGGCTGCGCACCGGTGAGCCGCTGGCCTACCTTGAGACTGAGCACGCGTGGAGCGGTGGGCACTCCCGGTTCGTCATCCAGTGGTTCGACATGTCGCGCTGGCTGGCAGGCGACATCATCGGACCCGTGCTGCTTGTGGGGCTCATCATCGGGTTCGCAGCTCTCATGGTCTCGGCTGCCGGCCGGCAGCTCGGCCGCGACCTGCAGCACTTCACTGTCGCCTATGCGGTGTACCTGTTCATCTTCTTCAACCCGCAGACGTCGACGTTCCGGCTGCTGCTGCCGCTGTTCCCGCTCGCCCTGGCGATGGCGTACTCCCGTTCGTGGGCGTACCGCGGACTGCTGCTCGTCGTGCTCATCGTCACCCAGTACCTGTGGATCAGTCAGCTGTGGCATTTCACCCCGCCATCGGACTGGCCGCCGTGATCAGCATGCAAGACAGACGGATGCGCGCTTGACGCGCCCGTTACGTGATCCAGCTCAAATGGTGGATAATCAGAGATGCTGGAAATTTTCAACCGGAAGGACAGAGGTTCATGGCAGCACAGAAACCGCGCACTGGTGACGGTCCTCTTGAAGTGACCAAAGAAGGTCGCGACATGGTTCTGCGTCTACCTGTCGAGGGCGGCGGGCGGCTGGTCATCGAGATCAGCCCGGAGGAAGCTGCGAACCTGTACGACACCCTCGCCGAGGCGCTGGGCAAGTAACGCAGTGCCGGTTCCGGTCCGCTGACCGGGAACCGGAGAGCACCACCCTCATCTGGGCGCCGGACGCGCACTCGCGCAACCGGCGCCCATACTCATGCCCGAGAACAGAGAGGCACCGGACGTGGACACGTATGAGATCGAAGCGAAGCGGCAGCGGCTGGCCGAGGCGATCCTCGCCGCGGGCGGCGCCGACCTGTCGGCTGCGCTCGAGTTCGCCGCGCACATGTCGATCACCGACGTCGTCGAGGCGCTGCAGCGCAAAGAGCCGAATCTTCTGTTCGACCATTCCGAGCTCTGCGACATCTTCATCCGAGCCTGGCTGGACCAGCTGCCCCCGCTTGAGCGGTTCGCCGCCACAGCTGAGGTCAGCGGGCTGTACACGACGGGCATGGTGTGGCTGGCCCATGCTGAGGATCGCAGCGTCGAGCGGACCCTCCGGTTTGCCGCCGAGGCGGTGACCGAGATGGGTGCGCGCATTGCAGGGGAGGGGGTTCTGGCCGGCACCCCCGACACCAGCTTCGGGCCGAAGTTCGCGCGCAAGCTCACGGCGTTGGCCGACGGTCCGGTCGCTGACCTCTGCGCCGAGCTGGTCGCCTGCGCCGATGAGCTGCGCGAGCTGCAGCGGCTCGAAGATGAGCTCGAGGCGCGGGAAGAAAGCCGCGCGCAACCCTGACCCGGTGCTCAGCCGCCACCGGCGACCGAACTCCCGCCCGAGCCTCACTGTCCCAGGCGCCGGAGCACGAGCAGGCCGGCATCGATGGGGATCATGAGCCGTTCGATGTCGGTGCGGGCTTCGATGTCGGAGAGCACGGTGCGCATCACCTGGGTGCGCGGGGCACGGTTGGCCGGCTTGGCCACCGCATCGCCGAGCAGCGCCTGGTTGATGATGAGCAGTCCGTCGGCGCTGAGCCGTTCGATCGCCAGCGGCACGAGCCGTGGGTATGTCAGCGGCTCGGAGTCGAGGAACACGAGATCGTAGCCGCCGGGTGCGAGCCGGGCGAGGACGTCTTCGCCGCGGCCGTGGATCATGCGCACGCAGTGCGGGCGGATCCGTGCGGCACCGAGCAGCTCGCGGGCCACAGCCTGCCTGTCGGCGTCGACGTCGATGCTCGTGAGCACTCCGCCTGCGGGCATGCCGCGCATGATCGCCAGCGTGCCGGTCCCGGTTCCGGTGCCGACCTCCAGCGCGCTCGCCGGCTTCGCCAGCTGGGTGAGCAGGCGCAGCAGGCCTGCGGTGTTGGCCGACAGCGGGGTGACGGCGTAATCAGCGGCGATGGTGCGGGCGGCGTCGAAGACGGCGTCGGCAGGGTTGTAGCGTTCGGCGTATTGCGCGTTGATCGCCCAGTCGCGGCTCATACGTTCCTTCCTGCTGACAGCGGATCGCGGACCGGCAGAAGACGTGGAAAGCGCCGGCGATCCGTGCCCTCAGTGTAGCCCGGAGCAGCCGTGAGACCCCTGAGCGCACTGCTAGAATGAGGGCCATGTTCGGGATCAACGGCACGGAGATGCTCATCATCATCATCGTTGCCCTCCTTGTCATCGGCCCGCAGCGGCTACCCGAATACGCCGAGCAGCTCAAGGAGTTCGTCAAGCTGCTCAAGCGCCGCGCTGACGAAGCCAAGGGCAGCCTGCGTCGTGACTTCGCCGAGGACCTGCCCGATGTCGACTGGAAGACCCTCGACCCGCGTCAGTACGACCCGCGCCGGATTGTGCGCGAGGCGCTGCAGGAGGAGTCCCAGGCTCAGGCGTCTTCCGGTTCGCGGAGTTCAACGGGCAGCACGGCTGCCGGTTCCAGCTCAGACGAGGCAGCGGCCGCGCAGCTGAGTCCCGTCCAGCGCTACCGCGCCCAGGTCGCTCTGCGCGACGCCGAGGCGGCCCCGCCCTTCGACCCGGAAGCCACCTGAACCAGACCCAGGTTGCGGTCAGACCGGCAGGGGTCGATCAGGCGATGTCTGATGGGGCAGGGGTCGATCAGGCAGGGGAGAGGCCGAGTGATCGGCCGGCGAGTCCGCGCGAGCGCGTCGCCAGCTGCTGAGCCACCGCCCGCAGAGCCGTTGAGGCTGGTGAGTCGGGGGCTGCCAGCACGGCAGGAGTGCCCTCATCTCCGCCGGTGCGCACGGGCGGATCGAGCGGGATCTGGCCGAGCAGCGGCACCTGACCACCGGTGATCTGAGTGAGGTTCTTCGCCACTGACTCTCCGCCGCCGGAGCCGAAGACGTCCATCCGGGTGCCGTCGGGCATCTCCATCCACGACATGTTCTCAATGACGCCGGTGACCTGCTGTTGGGTCTGCGTTGAGACCGACCCGGCACGCTCAGCGACTTGTGCGGCTGCCTGCTGTGGGGTGGTGACGACGAGCAGCTCGGAGCGCGGCAGCAGCTGGGCGACTGAGATCGCGATATCGCCTGTGCCCGGCGGCAGATCGAGGAGCAGCACGTCGAGATCGCCCCAGAACACGTCGGTGAGGAACTGCTGGAGAGCCCGGTGCAGCATCGGTCCGCGCCACACGACGGCCTGACCGGGCTGGACGAACATGCCGATTGAGATGACCTTCACGCCGTGGGCGACCTGCGGCAGGATCATCTCATCGACCTTCGTCGGCTTGCCGGAAACTCCCAGCATGCCCGGGATCGAGAATCCGTAGATGTCGGCGTCGATGACGCCGACGCGCAGCCCTTCGGCAGCGAGCGCCACGGCGAGGTTGGCGGTGATCGAGGACTTGCCGACTCCGCCCTTGCCGGAGGCGACCGCGTAGATGCGGGTGAGTGAGTTCGGCTTGTTGAACGGGATCTCGCGGTTGGCACCGGGCCCCTGCAGCTTCTCGCGCATCGCCTGCCGCTGCTCAGGGGTCATAGTGCCCAGGGTGACCGTCACGCCGGTGACGCCGTCGACCTTCGCAACCGCCGCCTCGGTGTCGCGGGTGATGGTGTCCTTGAGCGGGCAGCCGGCGATGGTCAGCAGCACGGTGACGGCGACATGTCCGTCATCGGCGACGGCGATGTCGTCGACCATGTCGAGTTCGACGATGCTGCGGCGGATCTCCGGATCGAGCACAGTGGCAAGGGCGGCGCGGACGGCATCAACGGTGGGGGCGGTCATATGCGCTCTGAGGGTTCCTTCCAGCAGTCCTGAGATCGCGGGCGATTCCAGCGTACTCCATTCGCTGCCGCCTGCAGCTGTGCGATATCCGACTCGTCTCTGTGACCGGTTCAAAACCCGGCGTGGACGTGGTGGACCCGACCCCGCTGCCGTGATCCAGTCCCCATCTCAACGGAGTCACTCTCATGCCCGCTGAGCCCCGCATCGTCGCCACCCGGATCTTCGAGACCGACACTGGTGGTCTCACCCTGCACTTCAGCGACACCACAGCTGACATCCCAACGTGTCGCTACGACCTCATCGACGAGACCGGGGTGGTCACCGACTCGATGGAGGTCTACGGGGAGGACTCAGTGCAGGCGCTGCTGTTCGCGATCACCGCCGCCGGTGATTACCTGCAGCGCTTCGTGCCCTCTGCCTCATTCCTCGGGCTGGGAACCCACGGTCTGCTGACAACCGACCTCAGTGCTGCCGACCAGTGGCGGGCACACGTCGTCCTGCCGGCCGGTGAGGTCGACCTGCCCCCAGACTGATGGTGCACACCCGGCAACCCGGCAACCCGGCACCCATGTGAGCCGGTGACTAGTCCATACTGGAGGTATGGCTTCCAGACGACCGGTCACCCAGATCCCGCACGGCGAAGTGCTCGGCTCCTACCGCACGCATGAGGATGCGCAGAAGGCGGTCAGGTTCCTCGCTGAAAAGGACTTCGACGTGTCCTCACTGACGATCGTCGGCTCCAATCTCAAGATCGTCGAACCGGTCACCGGGATGCTCACCTGGGCAGCCGCAGCCGGCCGCGGAGCGCTGTCCGGAGCCTGGATCGGAATGCTCTTCGGCCTGGTGTTCATGCTGCTCGGCGGCGGCACCGACGCGTCCCTGACCACCGGGGCGCTGCTGCCGGGCATCGTCATCGGCGTGGGCCTGGGCATGATCTGGGGGATTGCGATCAAGGCGATCAACCGCAAGCAGAGTGCCGTGATGTCCAGCCCGCAGGTGCTGGCGACGACCTATGACATCATCTGCCCGCCCGGCGTCGTGAACGAGGCGCAGGCGATCCTCGCCACCCGCTGAGACACGGAGCAGAACAGCCGCAGGGGTTCGTCAGTCGAGTGACTGCCAGGCAGCCGCGAGCTGCGGGCACACCGTGCGCAGCGGGGGAGGAGAAGCCGGGAGCGGCGCACCCTCGGCATAGTCGCCAGCGGAGACGACCGCATCGACGATCGCTGCCGAGAGCACATCCGCGGCCGCGATATTCAGCTGCGCGAGCACCATCGTGTCATCCGCCTCACCCGGCGCACCGGCTGACCAAGTCAGCGGTGCCGCACCCGTGGCTGCGGCGAAGACCGTATCACCGTCGAAGAGCGTATGCGAGGGGTGGATCGCCCGCGCCAGCCCGGCATGAGCCGACTGCGCCAGCCGGTGAGCCTGCGCGGCATCGAGTCGGGCGTCGGTGACCACCGCGGCGATCGTCGTGTTCCGCGCCGGAGGCGGGCTGCCGGCAGTTTGCGCCGCCAGTGCTGCGAACCGCTCCCGCAGCGCGGCAGAGTCGTCTGCCGGCACGTCGATGCCGTAGCCCGCGAACACCTCGGCAGCATGCAGCCGGCCGGTCGGCGCGATGACGGTGCCCATCGGATTGGCGACAGCGATCGCTGCCACCCGGTGGCCGGTATCGGTGTCGATGACAGCCGAACCGAGGCCGCCGCGCAGCAGCCCGCGCCCGGTCCACGCACCGATCCCACCGCCGGCAGACCCGCGCACCACCGCCTCGGGCCCGGTCGCCCGGTCGGCATAGGCGGCCTGCCCGGTCTCGATCGTCGGCGGCAGGCAGGGCGCGCCGCCGCGGCCAAGGTCGAAGATCCCAGCCGCGGGCACGAGCGGGACGGTCACACCAGCTAGCCCGGGGGCGGGGAACCCGCGCCCGTCAGCGGCCAGACCGGCCTGCACGCCGTGGGCTGCGGCCAGCCCGTAGGCGCTGCCGCCGGTGAGTACGATCGCATCGCATCCGGTGGTCAGCGTGCCCGGAGCCAACAGCTCGGTCTCGTGACTGGCCGGCCCGCCGCCGCGCACATCGACCCCGCCGGTCGTGCCGGCAGGCAGGATGAGGGCAGTCGTGCCGGTCAGCGCACCGGCAGCGGAGTCGATGAGGCCGGCGTGGCCGAGTTCGACACCGTCGATCTCGCAGACCCCGCCGCCGCGGCGCAGCATCGACATGCTCAGCGGCCCTGCTGGACCCAGGCTTCGACTTCGGCGCGGGTGCGCGGGAAGTCAGCCGAGAGGTTCTCGACCCCGTCCTCGGTCACGAGCACGTCGTCTTCGATGCGCACACCGATGCCGCGGTACTCCTCGGGGATGAGCTGGTCCTCGGCTTTGAAGTACAGGCCCGGTTCGATCGTGAAGACCATGCCCGGCTTGAGTTCGGCACCCAGGTACATCTCCGCGCGCGCCTGCGCGCAGTCATGCACGTCGAGGCCGAGGTGGTGGCTGGTGCCGTGGACCATCCACCGGCGGTGCTGCTGGCCCTCAGGGGAGAGCGACTCCTCGGCGCTGACCGGCAGCAGACCCCACTCTTCGAGGCGGTGGGCGATGACGTTCATCGCCGCATCGTGGACCTCAGCGAAGATCACCGGGCGCTGGGCGTGCTCGGCGGCCACGGCGAAGGCGGCGTCAGCGGCTTCGAGGACGGCGTCGTAGATCTTGCCCTGCACCTCGGAGAAGGTGCCGTTGATCGGCAGGGTGCGGGTGATGTCGGCGGTGTAGAGGGAGTCGGCCTCTGCGCCGGCGTCGACGAGGATGAGATCGCCGTCGCGGACCTCACCGGTGTTCTTGATCCAGTGCAGGGTGCAGGCGTGGTTGCCGGCAGCGGCGATCGTGTCGTAGCCGACGCCGTTGCCGTCGGTGCGGGCAGCGGATTCGAAGGCCGTCTCGATGACGCGCTCGCCGCGGTGGTGGACGATCGCCTCCTTGAGCGAGGTGATGACATTGTCGAAACCAGACCGGGTGATCTCAACAGCGTGGCGCATCTGGCTGATCTCGTAGTCGTCCTTGATGAGGCGCAGCTCGGAGAGGAACTGAGCCATCTCGGCATCGCCTGCCTGCGAGATCTCCAGGTCGGCTTCGACCTCGGCGCGGGCGGCATCGACCCGCGCGTCGAGTGCCTCATCGGCACCGCGGACCAGGCGCAGCGAGGTGGCGTTCAGGTCCCGGCAGATGGCCTCTTCCGCGTGGTTGATGTCAGCACAGCGGATGCCGGTCTTGATCGCCATCGTCTCCAGGTCCTCACGCGGGCCGACCCAGTACTCGCCGTAGCGGGCATCGGAGAAGAACTCCTCGGTGTCGGCACCGGCACGCGGGCGGAAGTAGAAGGTCGACTCGTGGCCGTCGTCGGTGGGCTCCATGACGAGCACCGAATCGGGTTCGAGGTCCGAGTGCAGGCCGGTGAGGTGGATGAACGCCGAGTGGGCGCGGAAGCGGTAGTCGGTGTCGTTCGAGCGGACCTTGAGCCCGCCTGCGGGGATGACGAGGCGTTCGCCGGGGAAGGCCTCGGACAGGGCCTGACGGCGGGCGCCGGTGTAGGCGGCCGAGGCGAAGGGCTCGACATTGTCCTCACTCGTGCGGTCCCAGCCGGAGGCGACGAAGTCGCGGAAGGCCTGCGACTGGGGGCGGCGGGAGCGGTTGTTCACTCGGTCTGACAGGGGCTGGTCGGGGGAGTCGGTGCCGGTGGCGGCACCGGATTCAGCGGCTGAGGGGCTGGTGGTCTGCGCGTTGTGGTCAGAGTCCTGAGTCATCATGCGGCCATTCTAGTCACGGCCCACCGGCGGGGGAGGAATCGTGGTGATCGTCCTATGATCGACTCATGATCATCGACCTGCACACCCATTCGACCGTCTCTGACGGCACCCAGAGCCCGGCAGAGCTCATGGCCGAGGCGGCGGCCTGCGGCGTCGATGTCATCGGCCTGACCGACCACGACACGACCGGCGGATGGGCAGAGGCGACCGAGGCGGTCACGCGGCTGGGCATCGGGCTGGTGCCGGGCATGGAGATCTCGTGCCGGTATGAGGGCATCAGCGTCCACCTGCTCAGCTACCTCCACGATCCCGGCAGCACCGAGCTGGCCGCCACCGTCGGGGCTGCCCGCACCGACCGGGAGGGCCGGGCGCGGGAGATCGTCGCCCGCCTGGCAGAGGACTACCCGCTCAGCTGGGCCGATATCGAGGCCGTGTGCGAACCAGGGGCGACGATCGGCCGGCCGCACATCGCCGATGCGCTTGTGCGGGCCGGGATCGTCACCGACCGCACCGCGGCCTTCTCCGAGCTGCTCTCAACCCGCTCGAAGTACTACGTCACCCTGCCGACGGTCAGCCCGATCGATGCGATCCGCATGGTGAGCGAGGCCGGCGGGGTGTCGGTCTACGCCCACCCCCGGGCGCGGATGCGCGGTCGGGTCGTGCCCGATGCCGGGATGCGCGAGATGATCGCCGCCGGCCTTGACGGCATCGAAGTCGACCACCGCGACAACCCGGTGGATGAACGCGCTGAGCTGCGGCGCATCGCAGCAGCCCATGATCTCATCGTCACCGGCTCCTCGGACTACCACGGAGCCGGCAAGCCGAACCTGCTGGCAGAGAACACGACGGCCCCGGAGATGCTCGCCCGCATTGTGCGGGCGGCCTCCGGGGCCAGTCCTGTCGGTCTCAGCCTCTAGGCATCAGTTCTGCGCAGCCGGCTGCTCGGCATTCGAGCGGCGGCGGCGACGGCGCCGCCGCGGAGCGGAGTCGCCTGAGGCCTGCTCCGGCTTCGAGGTGTTCGTGTTCGCGCCCTCACCGGAGTTCTCACCCGAGCGCCCGCCGCGGGTGCGGCGGCGCTGACGGCGCTCGCCATTGCGGCCCTCCTGCCGGTTCCGGTCACCGGAGCGGCCGCCATCACGGCCACCGCGGCCACCGCCTCGGCGGCGGTCACGACCCTCATCGGCAGGCTTGGCGCCCTTGATCCGGCCCTTCGTGCCCTTCGGGATGTTGAGATCCTCGAAGAAGTGCGGGGAGGTCGAGTAGGTCTCGACCGGCTCGTCGAAGTCGAGGCCGAGCTGGCGGTTGATGAGCTTCCAGCGCGGGACATCGTCCCAGTCGACGAAGGTGACCGCGATGCCGGACTCGCCGGCACGGCCGGTGCGCCCGATGCGGTGGACGTAGGTCTTCTCGTCATCGGGGCACTGGTAGTTGATGACGTGGGTGACGTTGGAGATGTCGATGCCGCGGGCGGCTACGTCGGTGGCCACGAGCACGTCGACGGTGCCGTCGCGGAAGGCCTTGAGGTAGCGCTCGCGCATCTGCTGCGGCAGGTCGCCGTGCATCGGCTTGGCGTTCATGCCGCGGTCGCCGAGCTCCTCGGCCAGCCGGTCGGCGGTGCGCTTGGTGCGGGCGAAGATGATCGTCCGGCCCCGGCCCTCGGCCTGCAGCATGCGGGCGACCATCTCGGTCTTGTCCATCGCGTGGGCGCGGTAGATGTACTGGGTGGTGTTCTTCGCCGTCTGGGTCGTGTCATCCGGGTCCTGGGAGCGGATGTGGGTCGGCTGGATCATGTAGCGGCGGGCCATCGAGATGACCGCGCCGGGCATCGTCGCCGAGAACAGCATCGTCTGCCGCTGGGCGGGCAGGTGGGAGATGATCTTCTCGACATCGGGCAGGAAGCCGAGGTCGAGCATCTCGTCGGCCTCGTCGAGCACGGCGGTGCGCACGCCGCTCAGGCGCAGGATGCGCCGGCCGACGAGGTCGAGGAGGCGTCCGGGGGTGCCGACGACCACCTCGGCGCCGGATTCGAGCGCCTTGATCTGGGGTTCGAAGTCCTTGCCGCCGTAGATGGTGACAACGGAGATGTTGCGGCGGGTCGAGGCGGCTTCGAGGTCGCCTGCGACCTGCTGGGCCAGCTCACGGGTCGGCACGACGACGAGCGCCTGCGGGATCCGGTCGGCCGGCGCGCCGTCCTCATCGGGGCCGATGACGCGCTCGAGCAGCGGGATGCCGAAGCCGAGGGTCTTGCCGGTGCCGGTCTTGGCCTGGCCGATGATGTCGGCGCCGGTCAGGGCGACCGGCAGGGTCATCGCCTGGATGGGGAAGGGGTGCACGATGCCCTTGTCGGCAAGCGCATCGGCGATCGGGGCTGACACACCAAGGTCAGCGAAAGTCTGTTCAGTTGTGGTCACGTTCTTCTCCTCACAGTGCTCCTTCGAGGAGCACGCGTTCACGTCTGAGTGAGGCGGTAGGCTATGGGGCATGCCCCAATCCTCGTCAGCTGCCTCGACTCCGGTGACAACCCTTGCCGTCATCGCCCACGGTCAGCTCACCGCTTTCGAACGGTCAGCCACCGATGCGCAGTACGCGCCCACCATGCAGGACAGAGTGGATCTTGCGACTGTCGCCGGGCATTCCCTGGACAATTTCTCGCGTCTGGCCGCTCGCATCGGCGAGCTCGGCGAAGACACGACGGCGCAGATGCAGCATGTGCAGCAGGCCTACAGCGAGCTGCGGGACCGCACCGCACCCCATGACTGGCACGAAAGCCTGATGAAGGGCTATGTGCTCGACGGGATCATGCACGACTTCTATCGTGCGGTGCTCACCGGCCTCGACGAGGAGAGCCGGCAGGTTGCCACCGCTGTCCTCGATGATACACGCCAGGCCGCGTATCTCCGCACTCGGCTGGCGGCGGCGATCGAGGAGGATCCCTCGCTGTCGTCGCGTCTGGCGCTGTGGGGACGGAAGCTGGTGGCTGATTCGATGGGTCGCGGCAGGCGGCTCATCCGCCGCTACCACGCTGCTGAGACGCAGGAGGCGGAAGCGCAGATGGTGCAGCAGGCGATGACGGCTCACTCGAGGCGGATGAGCGCGCTCGGCCTGGTGGCCTGAGCGCGCTCATCGATGTGCCGGCAGGTGCCGCCGGCGAGGCTGTCAGCTGGCGTGCGGACTCAGGAGAGCCCGAAGCCGACCGGGTGCTGCTGGGCGCTGCCGGTCTCGACATAGGCCAGTGCTGCTGCCGGGACGATGACCTTGCGGCCTTTCTCGTCGGCAAGCACGAAGGTCGAACCCGAGGACAGCGCCTCGTCGACCTGCTGGGTGATCTCCTCAGCGGTGGCCTCGGTTTCGATGACGAGTTCGCGCGGGGCCTGGCGGACGCCGATCTTGACTTCCATACTCACTCCTTGTGATCCGGGTTCGGGTGGGGCAACCCTGGATAGTCTACGTCCCACGGACGCGCTTCGGCCGAACCGTCCGGACCCGGTGGGGCGACCTCGTCGACGCGCGGCATCGACGTCAGCCCCCGGTAGGTCATGAATGCCATGAGCCGGGCACTCGAGCGCGGGTCCATCGACTCGGATTCGACCACCTGGCTGGCGGCCTTCTCCGCGATCCCGACGACGCCCTGCGCCAGCAGCAGCGCCTCGTCGAGAGTCGCATAGGTGTAGCGGGTGATGAGCTCGGCGATCTGGCTGGCGATCCGGCGCCGGACCGCGTCGGCCCGGCGCACCGCCTCGGGCTCGTAGCTGTCAGCGCAGAAGAGCACGATGAACTCGTTGCGGTTCTCGCTGACGAAGGTGAAGAAGGCGCTGAACGTGCTGTAGACGCGCTCCTCGTTGTTCTCCGTGGCCTGCAGCGCACTGCGGACGGAGGCGTCGAAGGTGGCCGCAGCCGCGTCGATGGCGGCAAGGTACAGGTCCTTCTTGGAGGTGAAGTGCTGGTAGAGGACCGGTTTGGACACCCCAGCGGCCTCGGCGACGTCGTCCATCGACGTCGTGTGGTAACCGGAGTCTGCGAACATGGCGGTTGCTACGCCGATGAGCTGTTCGCGGCGCTGCTCACGCGGCATGCGCTGTGTCGGAACCATGGCCACATCCTATCCGCGGTGGTGGTGTCGAATCGGTCGGTATGTTCACCTATTTATATAACAGGCGTGCGTTTGCCCGCGCGGCAGGGGCAGGCGCGGGCGCTGCCGGCACGAACCGGGCGATGTCCGTGGCCTGTGCTTCAATGAAGCCATGGTCGCAACGGGAGATGAGCACACACCGCACACCACCAGGGATGGAGCCGGTCACGCCTCCGAGTTGGGTGCCGTCATCGAGCGGTGCGTACGTGAGCTGCGAGACACTCATTCTGGGTGCAATATCACAGTCATCGGAGCGCCGGGAACCGGGAAGACGACGCTTGTCTGCACGGTGTTCGAACAGCTTTCCGCAACACCGGGCGTCGGCGCCGACGACATCCTCGTGCTCACTCCCAACCGCGACCATGCCACGCTGCTGCGCGACCGCCTCGGGCCCGGCCGCGATGGGATCCGGTCGGCACCTGCCGCACGCAGCATCCACTCCTTCGCCTTCGGACTCGTCAGTGCGCTCAGCGGTGCCACCGAGGGCCGGCAGTCGCGGTTCATCTCCGGTGCCGAACAGGATGCGTTCCTTGCTGACATGCTCGACGGATACGAATCCGGGCTCATTCCCGCGCCTGCCTGGCCGGAGCACCTGAGCGCCGAGGTGCGGGCGACCCGCGGTTTCCGCGACCAGCTGCGCGAAGCACTCAACGAAGTCATGGCCCGCACGCTCGACCCCGCCGAAGTGTTCGCAGCCGCCGCGGCCCACGGACGAGGGGAGTGGGAGGTGCTGGCTGTCATGATGCGCGAGTACCTGGAGCTCAACTCGTTCCCCGGCTTCAGCGGCGTCGACACCGCCAGTGTGCTCACCGAGGCGACGAGCATCCTCCTCGAGCAGGACGCCCGCGGAGTCCGGGCTGGCAGCCACTGGGACTTCTCGGTCCCCGGCCGCCCTGCCAGCGAACAGCCGGGCCAGCCGGTGCCGCGCTTCGTCCTCGTCGATGCGGGCCAGGATCTGCCCGATGGTGCGCTGTCGGTGCTGCAGTGCCTGGTGGCCTTGGGCTGCCGGATCCTGCTGACCGCCTCACCGGATACGACGACCCAGGCGTTCCGTGGGGCGACCGGCCTGCTGCTGCGGCACGCCGCCCGCCAGGAGACCACCGGCGGGGCGCTCGCCGGGCCCGGCGGCAGCCTCGTGCTCACCCTCGACCCGCTCGATCCGGCCTGCCGCGGTGCCGGTGCATTGGCGCATATGTGGCACGGTTTCGCTTCCGCGATGTCGGCCGAACAGGCCTACGGTCACCTGCCGATTCCCGACCGCACAGCAGAAGCAGTCGCAGAACCCGGTGAGCCGGGAGAAAGCGCACCAGCGGAGTTCACTGTGTTCCCCAGCGCTGCCGAACGCACTCGCGGGATCGCCCGGACACTCAGGCGCTGGCATCATGAGGCTGGCCTGGACTGGGCGGAGTGCGCGGTGCTGTGCCGCACCGCCGGCACGGCGACCGCGCTGCGCCAGGAGCTCGAGCACCTGGGCATCCCGGTCGCCGGCAGCAGCATGTCGCTGGCGGCCGATCCGGCCACCGCCCCGCTGCTGCGTCTGCTCGACCTCGACAGCGATGACGACATCGCCGTCGAAGCCGTCGCCCGCGAGCTGCTCACCGGCGTCTACGGCGGTGTCGACGCGCTGGCCGTGCGCGGTCTCGAACGCGAACTCGCCGTCCTCACCGGCAGCGCCGACAACGCGCTGCTCACCGCCTTGCGCAGCTATCCTGCCGAACAGCTGCCCAGCGAGCTGGCGATGGTCCACCGGCTGCTGAGCACCGCTGCCGAGGTGCGCGGCACCGATCCGCACACGGCACTGTGGCAGCTGTGGGAGACCTCCGGTGCGGCCCGTCGCTGGGAGCCGGTCGCCGCATCCCAGCCGACGCACCCGCTCAACGACCGTCTCGATGCCGTCATCCGGCTCATGACGCTGGCCGAACGCTACAGCGGCCGCGATGCGATGCCCGCTCACAGCTTCGCGCTCAAGGTCCTCGAACAGGACTTCGCTCAGGACTCACTTGCCCGCCAGCATCACGGCGACATGGTCATCGTCGACTCACCGGCCGGTGTCGCCCACCTCGACTTCACTGCCGTCATCGTCGCCGATGTCAACGACGGCCAGTGGCCCAACCCGAAGATCCGCGGTTCGATCTTCGACACCGCCGATCTCTGCGACGCCCTCGACGGGCGCCTGCCAGCCGGAACCCCGGAGACCGACAGCGCCACCGCCCAGGCGGCCCGGTTTGCGCAGCGGCGCCGCGGGGTCATCCGCGATGAGGCCCGGCTGCTGCTCGCCGCGCTGTCCCGGGCCCGCACCCACCTGCTCATCACCGCCCTCGATGACGGCGAGTCGAGCCCCAGCGGCTTCTTCACGCTCCTGCGCCCGGACCCCGATGATGGTGCAGACCACGCCGATGCAGTGTCGACCGCCCAAGCCACCGATGTCGAACCTGCTGCTGAGCTTGCCACCCAGCAGCTGAGCATCCGGTCGATCGCAGCCCACGCCCGCCACCGCTTCGAAACAGCGGACACGGCTGAGGAACAGCAGCAGTGGGCGCAGCTGCTCGCAGCACTCGCACGCGCATATGTGAGTGAGGCAGACACGGCGACATGGCAGCGCTGGTACGAACGCAGCTCACAGGACCCGATCCGGGCAGCAGACGAGATCGTCACCCTCAGCCCGTCGACGATGGAGACGTTCGCGACCTGCCCACTGCAGTGGTTCCTCTCCCGGCACGCCGGGGACACTGCGGCCACACAGGCGCAGACCACCGGCACGCTCATCCACGAGCTCGCCGAGGAGTTTCCCGACGGTGACCTGCTGGGCATGCAGCAGGCGTTCGAAGAGAAGTTCGCCCAGCTCGAGTTCGACGCCGAGTGGGAACGCGAACGCGAATACGACGCGATCGCCGGCATGGTCGACAACCTCAGCACCTACCTGCGCGCGCGCCGCAGCGAGGGCACCCTCGTGGGCGTCGAAGCCAGCGTCAGCGCCGTTGAGAATGATCCCGAGCAGGGCGGTCCGTGGCAGATCCGCGGCCGGATCGACCGCATCGAGCAGCTCGCCGACGGACGCGGCCTGTATGTCATCGACTTCAAAACCGGCAAGAACCCGACACCGCACAAGGAGATGCCTGAGCACCCGCAGCTGGGCACCTACCAGGCAGCCCTCGCTCACCCGAGCGGGACGGTTGAACTTGCCGACGGCAGCCAGGTGCACGGCACACCAGCTGGAGCCGAACTTGTGTTCCTGCGCAATCAGAAGCCCAGCACCCGTGAGCAGCCTGCCCTGCAGACAGACGAGCACAGCCCTGACGGATACAGCTGGGCCGGCCGGATGGTCGTCGAGACCGCCCGCCAGATGCGCTCGGCGCACTTCCCAGCCACCCCGTCCCCGGATGCCTGCCGGTTCTGCCCGGTGCGCAGCTCATGCCCGGCCGTGATGGACAGCGACAACGAGGAGGCACGCGCATGAAAGCGCAGTACAGTGCTGCCGCACTCGCCGAGATCGTCGGAGTGCACCCGCCGACCGAGGAACAGGCGAAGATCATCGAAGCCGAACTCGAACCGACCGTCATCATCGCCGGTGCGGGCTCCGGCAAGACAGAGACGCTTGCGCTGCGCGTGCTGTGGCTGATTGCCAACGGTTACGCTGACCCGCAGCGCATCCTCGGCCTGACATTCACACGCAAAGCCGTCGGAGAGCTGA
>NZ_JALXPM010000032.1:0-32649 GCF_025147615.1 Brevibacterium luteolum
GTCGGGCTCGGTGCCGGTCAGGTGCTCGCCAGCGCCGAGGCGGTGGTCACTTCAGGCCCTGGTCCTGACGGATCTCCTCCAGGTGCACCTCGTCCTCAGCACCGAGCTCGTAGAGCTTGCCGTGCTTGCGGTCGGCGAGGTACTGCTTCATCTCGCGCTTGACGACAGGCATGAGGATGTAGAGGCCGAGGATGTTGATGAAGGCACACATGAACAGCGCGGCATCAGCGAATGCGATGACCTTGCCGAACGATGCGACCGATCCGATGACGATGAACGCCATGAGGATGAGGCGGTAGACCAGATCGGTGGCCTTGCGGCGGCCGAACAGGTAGTGCCAGGCCTTCTCGCCGTAGTACGCCCAGGTGATGAGGGTGGAGAAGGCGAAAAGCACAACCGCGACGGTCAGCAGGATCGGCCACCAGCCGGTGATGGTCGAGAACGCATCCGAGGCCAGGGTGACACCGTCGACCGAGCCGCCGGCAGCGGTGGTCTCGATGGCCTCGCTGTAGGACGGCTGGTTGGCGATGATGATCGTCAGGGCGGTCATGAGGCAGACGATGACGGTGTCGAGGAACGGCTCGAGCAGGGCGACGAAGCCCTCGGAGACCGGGCGGCGGGTCTTGACCGCCGAGTGGGCGATAGGTGCCGAGCCGATGCCGGCCTCGTTGGAGAAGGCCGAGCGCTGGAAGCCGACGATCATGACACCGACGACGCCGCCGGCGATGCCCTCAGGGCTGAAGGCGCCGCTGATGATGATGCCGATGGCGGTCGGGACGAAGCCGATGTTGCCGAGGATGACGATGAGGCAGGAGACGACGTAGAAGATCGCCATGCCCGGAACGAGCTTGTCGGTGACCTTGCCGATCGACTTGATGCCGCCGATGATGACGAGGCCGACGAGCAGTGCGATGCCGATGCCGATGAAGAGGCGGACCATGCCGTCGCCGAGCGGGCCGTCGGCACCGCCGGCGGAGTTCTGCATCTGCACGACGGTCTGGTTGGCCTGGAACATACCGCCGCCGGCGACGCCGAACAGCAGGATGGCGATGGCGAACACGCCGGTCAGCGCCTTTGCGACCGGGCGGCTCAGGAACTTGAAGGCGATGGGCAGGTACTTGAACGGACCACCGTGGACAACGCCGTCCTGGTCGATCTCGCGGTACTTGACGCCCAGGGTGCACTCGACGAACTTCGTGGCCATGCCGAGGATACCGGCGACGACCATCCAGAACGCGGCACCCGGACCGCCCATGGCGATCGCGGCACCGACACCGGCGATGTTGCCGAGGCCGACCGTGCCCGAGACTGCCGAGGACAGTGCCTGGAAGTGGGTGACCTCACCCGGGTCGTCCTTGGAGGAGAACTTGCCGCGCACAACTTCGAGCGCGACGCCGAATCCGCGGAACTGGATGAAGCCGAAGTAGATGGTGAAGACGCAGGCTGCGATGATCAGCCAGGCGACGACGATCGGGAACGACACTGCTCCGATCGAGATGGGGTAGAAGATGACTGTTTCGAAACGGTCGACGAACGGAGCAAGGATGCCGTCGACCTTTTCTTCGATGGACGCATTTGCCGCCAGAGGTAGGAGTGTGGCGGCGCTCACAAAGGTGCTCATGAAGCAATAAGTTCCACGAATTCGCGGACCATCGCAACAGCTAACGGCCCTCATGGAACATTCAGTTACACAACCGTTATCTGCATCACACTTTGAGCACCGCTGAGACGCCTCTGCGCAGAACCAGAGCAAAGGGGCTGGACGATCCGCGAGTGCGGCGCTGACAGCGCTCTGACCAGGGAATACTTTTGTCCGGCAGGCTGGATTCGGGTTTCTGCGCTCGTGGTCGGCGGGGCAGCAGCATGCGACAGGGCCCGCCTCCGCACAGATGCGGAAGCGGGCACTGTCACGCGTGGGTCGGCAGCTGCGTCAGCCCTTCGCTGAGCTCAGCGCCGCCGGCTGCGTCGTGCGCTCAGTCGTCGGCGCCGATGATGAGGATCGGAGGCGCCGCGGCCTTCTTCTCCTCGGCCTTCTTCTCCTCGGCCTGCTGCGCAGGCTCTGTGCGCGTGGACTGCGCCTCCTCCTGCGCCGGCTCCTGAGTGACCGGAGCACGCTGCACAGGAGCCTCCTGCACGCGGGTCTCAGCGTCGGCACCGATCATCAGCGGAGCCGGACCGCTCGGCTCGGCAGGCTTGCGCGAGCGGCGGGAGCGGCTGCGCTTCTGCTTCTGCTCCCCCGCCTCGGCGGTGTCAGCGGTGCTGGCGTCCTGGCTGCCGGTGCTGGCGTCCGCAGCTGCGCTGTCAGATGCGCCGGCACTCTCCTGCGCGGCATCAGACTGATCGGCCTCGGCCTGCTTGGCTTCAGCCTGCGTGGCGTCCTGCTTCTTCGCCCGGCGCGACCGGCGCGAGCGTGAGGAGCCGCTGCCGCGCTGCAACTGGCCATCGGCGTCGCTCTTCTGCTCATCGGCCTTCGCCTGCTCGCCGGCATCGCCGGCCTGCGGATCGGCCTTCGCCTGATCCTCGGCCTTCGCCTGGTTCTCAGCGTTCGCCTTCGCGTCGTTCGCGGCCTCCGCATCGTCATCGGACTTCAGCGTCGCCTTGGCGATCGCAGCGACAGCTGAGCGTGAGGCGGACTGCTTCTCCTCGTCCTCGCGCGACTGGGCGTCCTTGTTCGAACGGCGGATGTCCTGGCCGCGGCGCTTGCGCGACTTGTACTGATTGCGCGCCGAGCCGTCCTCCTCGGTGCCCGGCAGCACGAGTCCGCGCCCGGAGAGGTCCTCGCCGGCGGCAGCCAGCGATTCGGCCAGGCCCGTGCCGATCCGCTTGCGCGTCATCTGCACGAGGCCCAGGGAGGTCACCTCGGCGACCTGGTGGCGGGTGCGGTCGCGGCCGAGGCACTCGACGAGCCGGCGCACGACGAGGTCGCGGTTGGATTCGAGGACCATGTCGATGAAGTCGACGACGATGATGCCGCCGATATCGCGCAGCCGCAGCTGGCGGATGACCTCTTCGGCTGCTTCGAGGTTGTTCTTCGTGACCGTCTCTTCGAGGTTGCCGCCGGAGCCGGTGAATTTTCCGGTGTTGACGTCGATGACCGTCATCGCCTCGGTGCGGTCGATGACGAGGGAACCACCGGAGGGCAGCATGACCTTGCGCTGCAGGGCCTTGTCGATCTGCTCACTGACGCGGTAGTGATCGAAGATGTCACCGTCCTCCTCGTAGCGGCTCAGCCGCGCGAGCAGGTCGGGGGCGACAGCCTCGACGTATTCGTGGATCGTCTCCCAGGACTCATCACCGTCGACGACGAGCGCACTGAAGTCCTCGTTGAAGACATCGCGGATGATCCGGACGATCATGTCCGGTTCCTTGTACAGCAGCTGCGGGGCAGTCGTCTTCGTCGATTTCGACTTCTTCTCGATCGACGCCCAGCGCTTCGACAGCCGCTCGATGTCGCGGCCGAGCTCGGTCTCCGAGGCGCCCTCGGCGGCGGTGCGGACGATGACGCCGGCGGATTCGGGCACCATCTGCTTGAGCAGCTTCTTCAGCCGCTGACGCTCGTTGTCCGGCAGCTTGCGGGAGATGCCGGTCATGTCGTTGCCGGGCACGTAGACGAGGAACCGGCCGGGCAGGGAGATCTGCGCAGTCAGGCGCGCGCCCTTGTGCCCGATCGGGTCCTTGGTCACCTGCACCAGCACGGAATCGCCGGGGCTGAGCGCGAGCTCGATGCGGCGCGGCTTGCCGTCCATACCGAGGGCATCCCAGTTGACTTCACCGGCGTAGAGGACGGCGTTGCGGCCCTTGCCGATGTCGACGAAGGCAGCCTCCATGCTCGGGAGCACGTTCTGCACCTTGCCGAGGTAGACGTTGCCGATGAGCGAGGCCTGGGCCTTCGACTCGCTGAGGTAGTGCTCGACGGCGATGCCGTCTTCGGTGACGACGAGCTGGGTGCGGTCGTCGCGGTCGCGGACGAGCATGGTGCGCTCAACGGATTCGCGGCGTGCGAGGAACTCCGCTTCGGAGATCACCGGGCGGCGGCGACCTGCTTCGCGGCCCTCACGGCGGCGCTGGCGCTTGGCCTCCAAGCGGGTTGAGCCCTTGACGCCGGTGACTTCCGAGGCGCTGGTGCCGCTGCCGGAGCCGGAGCCCGACCGGCTGCGGCGACGGCGACGACGGCGCGAGCTGCTCGAGTCGTCGTCAGAGTCACCGGAATCGTCGCTGCGGTCCTGCTTCTGATCATCGCGGTCATTCTGGCTGCCGCGGCTGCCGGAGTCGGTACTGTCGTCGGACTTGCTGTTGTCGTCCTGGCTGGAGTCGCTGTCGTCGCCGCGCTGGCGGCGGCTGCCGCGGTTGTCGTTATCGGAACCGGAGTCGCCGTCGTTCTGACCGCCTCGGCCGCGGGAGCGCTTGCCCCGTCCTCCGCGCCGGCGGCGGCGCGGCTGGTCGTCATCGCTGTCGTCGTCACGGTCAGAGCGGTCATCACGATCGCTGTCATCCGTGTCGTCGTCATCATCATCGTCGTCGTCATCCGGGGTCCAGTCAGGATCGACCTGCTGACCGAGCTCTGCCTGCGGGGTCTGGAACAGCAGGCCACCGCCGGCCGGAACGCTCACCGGCTGCAGCGGCTCGTCATCCGTTTCCTCCCGCGCGGCATTGAACCCGAACGAGAACGGGTTGCGCACGTCAAGGGTGACGGCCTGCTGTGCTGGGGTGTCGTCATCATCGTCGTCGGAGTCGTCGTCATCGTCCTCGGTGGAGTCACCGACGTAGGATTCGAAGATCAGGCCGCGGTTGGCGACAGCCGAACGCGCTGACTTTGGAAGCCCGGAGCCCTTGCGGCGAGTGGCTGCAGGTGCTGTCTGCTCCTCGGCAGCATCGGATTCATCGGCGCTGTCGTCGTCATCGGCTGCGTCACTCTGACCGGCGCGCAGCGATTCGGCTTTTTCGGCTATTTCGTCGAGGACGGCGAGTGCGTCATCGCGTGAGCTGGCGTCGTCTTCGGTGCGCTTGGCTTCGGACTGCGCACGCAGGTTTTCGAGATCGGCGAGAATGCCCTCTGTCGGATTCTGCTGATCCTCGGGTTCATGATTCATCTGTATAGAGCTCCTTGCCCACCGCAGCCGGCACACCTTCCAGCTGCGCCATGGGCGATGGCGGTGCCCGTCTCGCGGCGTCGCAGCCGTGCCGGCGGGCAGAAAAACTGTGGGTACACATGGGCTCGCGCGAATTGCGTCAGCGCGGTGGCACGCATGTGCCGCTTCAGCTTTGACCTGCGGGAGTCAGACCTCCGCTCGGTGGAAGCGGGCAACTGGCCGGGTGTGTTCAGCCTGTCGCCATCATCATTATGTCACAGGCACAGTGTGCCGTCCTGCAGCGGCGCAGGTTCAACTGTGGGCAGATCAGCCTCGGCATCCGGGCACACTTGTCGCGGACCGAACCGACACGGCATGCTGTTGGGGTGAATACTCCTCCTGCCCAGACACGTCCTGCGGCGTCCTCCCCTGCTTCATCCCCTGCAGCCGGACCGGCTGCCGATGCATGGTTCCTGCGCCGGCTGCCCTTCGGGATCTTCCTCATCATCGGATCGGTCATCGGTCTGTGGATGTCGTTCCTGCTCTCGATCGACAAGCTGCGCAAGCTGGAGAATCCCGGCATCACTCTGTCGTGCGATCTCAACCCGTTCTTCTCATGCGGGTCGGTCATGGAGTACCCGCAGGCACAGCTGCTGGGATTTCCCAATCAGTTCCTCGGCATCGTGGCCTTCGTCGTGCCGCTCATGTTCGGAGTGCTCGTCCTTGCCCGGGTCGAACTCCCCGGCTGGCTGTGGACGGGCCTGGCTGCCGGTCTCGGGGCGGGTGCGCTGTTCTGCATGTACCTCTTCTACACCTCGATCTTCGCCATCGGTGTCGGTTGCCCGTGGTGCATCGTGGTGTGGACGGTGACGATTCCGATGTTCTGCGTCGTGACCGGGTATGCGGCGCTGCGCGGTTTCTTCGGCGCCGGCGTGACGGCCAGTCCTTATGCCCGTGTGTTCGCCCAGCATGCGCTGCTCATCGGCGTGCTGTGGATGTGCATCGTCTACGGGCTCATCATCGTGAAGTTCTGGACGTTCTTCTCCGGGCTGCTCTGAAGCACTCGGCAACGACGTCGGGGCGGGATGCGCTGTGCGCGTCCCACCCCGAATCTGTCTGCGAAGCTGTCTGTCTCAGTCCTCTGGGAACCAGATGGCGATCTCGCGTGCAGCTGATTCCTCGGAGTCGGAACCGTGGACGAGGTTCTTCTGCACGTTGACACCCCAGTCGCGGGCGAAGTCGCCGCGGATGGTGCCCGGTGCAGCGGTCGTCGGGTCGGTGGTTCCGGCCAGTGACCGGAATCCGGGGATGACGCCGTGGCCGGAGGCCACGAGTGCGACGAGCGGTCCTTCGGACATGAAGTCCACGAGAGGCTGGTAGAACGGCTTGCCCTCGTGTTCTTCGTAGTGGGCGGCGAGCTGCTCCGCGGTTGCGTGGACGAGCTCGAGCTTCTCGATGCTGTATCCCTTGGCTTCGATGCGTGCAATGATCTGGCCGATGAGGCCGCGCTGCACACCATCTGGCTTGACGAGCACGAGCGTGCGTTCGGTCACCAGGTTCTCCTTCGTCATCAGTCGACGTTCCGTGCGCCGAGCAGGGCAATGCGGTGCCAGTCTATTGCATCACCACCGGGCGCACCCGGCCGGTGAGAATCAGCTCACACCGCGGGTATCAGGTGGTGGCTTCTCCCCCGCCGGTGCTGAAGTACTCGACGACCTCGCGGTCGATGCGCTTGCCCCAGTACACGGCGGCCGCGTAGAGGCCGGTGAAGACGAGACCGATGAAGAACATCGCCGGCAGCACGAATCCGCACGCGACGATGAGCACCTGACCGATCCACCCGAGCAGGATGCCAGGGCGCTTCTGGCCGATCCGGCGGGGCAGCAGGATCGCTGCGGCCAGCAGCACAACGGTGATGACTGCGACGCCGGCGATGAGCAGCGGCAGGCTGACCGGTTTCAGCCCGATGCCGGTGAGACCGGCGAAGTAGACGACGCAGATCTCTGAGATGAGGATCGAACCGCACAGCACCGGCAGCTTCGACTTCAGCGGCCCGTCGGGCTTGGGTCCCGGGTTGTCCCGTCCTGCGGCGTTCGGATGCTCGGCGGTCACTGGATGCCTCCCTTGCCCAGCAGTGTGCGGGCCTCGGCGACGGTCAGCAGCGAACCGGTCACGACGATCCCGGCGTGCCGGCTGTCCTGGCTGTTGACCAGGTCGATCGCGGCCATGAGAGCAGCGTTGAGGTCGGGGGTGTCGGTGACGTCCTCCGGGTCGAACCACTCAGCGGCAGCTGCTGCGAGTTCGCCGTGTTCGAGGGCTCGCGGAGAGAGCGCTTCGGAGACGACGATGCGGTCGGCGAACCGGTGGACGTATTCGAGGACTCCGTGCGGGTCCTTGTCGGCGAACATCGCGACGACAGCGACGACGAATTCGAAGTCGAACGCCTCGTCGATCGTGTCAGCGAGCACCTCGGCTGCGGCGGGATTGTGTGCCCCGTCGACGAGGATCGTCGGTTCGGTGCGCAGGATCTCCGCGCGTCCCGGCGAGGTCACCTGGGACATTCCCTCGGCGACGATCTCGCTGTTCAGCGGCTTGTCGGCATCGGCGAGGAACGCCTCGCACATGGCGATCGCCAAGGCGGCGTTGTGCGCCTGGTGCTCCCCGTGAAGCGGCAGGAACAGGTCCGGGTATCCGGAGTAGAGTCCCTGCACGTCGATGAGCTGGCCGTCGACGGCGCGTTCGCGCCCGCGCAACCCGAAGTTCTGCCCCGCCCACAGCGCAGGCGCACCCCGTGCAGCTGTCTGGACTGCCAGCGCCTCGGCGGCCTCCGCAGTTTGCCCTGCGATGACTGCCACCGGGTCTGGGGACGGAGTCGGGTCGATCGAGCGGTTGAGGATTCCCGCCTTCGTCGCGGCGATCTCGGTGAGCGTGTCACCGAGGTAGGCCTGGTGGTCATAGCCGATCGGCGCGAAACCGCACACGGCGGCATCGGCGACGTTGGTGGAGTCCCATTCGCCGCCCATCCCGACCTCGATGACCATGACGTCGACGGGCGCCTCAGCGAAGATCGCAAAGGCGAGCACCGTCAGCGCTTCGAAGAAGGTGAGCTTCGGACGGTCGGCGGCGACGAGCTCCGCGTCGACCATCTCCAGGATCGGAGCGGCAGCGTCATAGGCATCGACGAAGACGCGTTCGCTGACTTCCTCACCGTCGACGGCGATGCGTTCGGTGACCCGGTGCAGGTGCGGGCTCGTGAAGCGCCCGACCCGCAGCCCGGCCGCTGAGAGGATCGCATCGACCATCCGCGCCGTCGAGGACTTGCCGTTGGTGCCGGTGAGCATGACGACCGGAGCGCTCTTGTGCACGTCGCCGAGCAGTCGGCAGGCTCGTTCGGTCGCATCGAGTCGGCGCTCGACCTGTGTCTCCCCCTGCCGGGAGAGCAGCGCGGAGTACACGCGGGCCAGCGCCGAGGTGCCGCGTGCCTCAGCGGGCACAGCGGCCTCGGGCTCATCGTCGCCCTGGGAGGCGGCGACGAGCGCATCGACCTCGGCTGCGTCCGGGTCGTCGGGGACGAGTGGGACGAGCGGGCTGTCCTCGAAATCCGGCAGCTGCGGCACCTCGGTGCCATCGGGCCCAATGTCTGCAGCGTCAGTGCCGTGGACGGGGTCGTGTTCGCTCATGCGCGCTTCACCTGGACGGCCGCATCGGAGGCGAGTTCGCCGGCGGTGAAGACCTCCTCACCGCTGAGCCGCTCGCTCGTGGTGCCGAATTCGACGGCGAGCACCTCACCGGCAACCATGTCGCGGTGGGAGTCGACGGCCGCACGGACCTGCTCGGGGGCCGAGAGCAGCACCGTGATCCGGTCGGCGACGTCGAGGTCGAGCTGCTTGCGCACGTTCTGGATCGCTCGGATCGCATCACGAGCGACGCCTTCGGCGCGCAGCTCGTCGGTGACCTCGATGTCAAGGGCGACGAAGCCGCGATCCATCGCTGCCAGGGCAGCGCTCGTTGCCCCGGCGTCGGCGACTTCGTCGAGGGTGTATTCGCCTTCCTCGAGCTCGATCCCGCCGGCAGTGACGGTGCCGTCATCGGCGACTGACCAGTCGCCGGCCTTCGAGCCCTTGATCGCCGCCTGCACGTTCCTGCCCAGGCGCGGGCCGGCGACGCGGGCGTTGACGGTGAGCTTCTGTTCGAAGGTGAAACCGGCGGCAGCGGCCTGGTCGACGCCCATGACGGTGACGTCCCGGACGTTGAGCTCATCGGCGATGATCGACCGGAAGTCGGCGCCGAGCTCCTCATCGGTGGCCACCGTCAGGGAGGCCAGCGGCAGGCGCACACGCAGGTTGTTGGCCTTGCGCAGCGAGGAGCCGGTCGAGCAGACCTGACGGGTGCGGTCCATCGCGGTGACGAGATCGGCATCGGCGGTGAAAGCCTCAGCGTCGGGGTAGTCGGCCAGATGGACGGAGCGCTCACCGGTGAGCCCGCGGAAGATCTCCTCTGCGGTGAAGGGCAGCAGCGGGGCCGCCACACGCAGGAACGCCTCGAAGCAGGTGTAGAAGACGTCGAAGGACTCCCGCACTTCGGCGGTGCCCTCCCAGAAGCGCCGCCGCGAGCGGCGGATGTACCAGTTGGTGAACATGTCGAGGTGCTCGCGGACCAGTTCGCAGGCCGCCCACACGTCGTAGTCGTCCATCGCCTGCTGGAAGTCGACGATGAGGTCGTGGGTCTTGGCGATGAGGTAGCGGTCGAGCACGCGGGTGGACTCGTGACGCGGCTGCGCGGCATAGCCGCGGGTGCCGGCATCTCCGTCGGCGTTGTTGGAGTAGGTGGCGAAGAAGTGCCAAGCATTCCACAGCGGCAGGATCACCTGGCGCACGCCGTCGCGGATCCCCTGCTCGGTGACGACGAGGTTGCCGCCGCGCAGGATCGGGCTCGACATCAGGAACCAGCGCATCGCATCGGAGCCGTCGCGGTCGAAGACTTCGTTGACGTCCGGGTAGTTGCGCAGGCTCTTGGACATCTTCTGCCCATCGGAGCCGAGCACGATGCCGTGGCTGATGCAGTTGCGGAAGGCCGGGCGGTCGAACACTGCGGTGGCAAGGATGTGGAGGGTGTAGAACCAGCCGCGGGTCTGGCCGATGTACTCGACGATGAAGTCGCCTGGGAAGTGGTGTTCGAACCAGTCGGCGTTCTCGAACGGGTAGTGGACCTGGGCATAGCTCATCGAACCGGAGTCGAACCACACATCGAGGACATCGGGCACGCGGCGCATCGTCGACTGGCCGGTCGGATCATCCGGATTCGGGCGGGTGAGGTCGTCGATCCATGGCCGGTGCAGGTCCGGTTCGCCCTTGTCGTTGAGCGGCAGCCGGCCGAAGTCGGCTTCGAGTTCGGCCAGCGACCCGTAGACGTCGGTGCGCGGGTATTCGGGGTTGTCCGAGACCCACACCGGGATCGGCGACCCCCAGAACCGGTTGCGAGAGATCGACCAGTCGCGGGCGTTCTCCAGCCACTTGCCGAACTGGCCGTGCTTGACGTTCTCCGGCACCCAGTTGATCTGCCCATTGAGCTCGACCATCCGGTCCTTGAAGTCGGTGACCTTGACGAACCACGAGGACACCGCCCGGTAGATGAGCGGGGTGCGGCAGCGCCAGCAGTGTGGGTAGGAGTGCTCGTAGGTCTCATGCCGCACAAGCAGCGCCGAACGTCCGGCCAGCGGGCCGGTGTGGTCGCGCAGGTCGCGGATGATCGCCTTGTTCGCCTCGAAGACCTGCTGGCCGGCGTAGTCGGTAACCGGGGCTTCGAAGCAGCCGGCGTCGTCGACGGGACGAACGGCGTGGATCCCGGCGGCATCGGTGAGCACCTTGTCCTCCTCACCGAAGGCCGGTGACTGGTGGACGATGCCGGTGCCGTCATCGGTGGTGACGAAGTCGGCGGCGAGGATCGAGTGCATCGCCTCGCCGAACTCCTCCTGCCGGCCCTCGAAGTACCCGAAGGGCGGTTCGTAGCGCAGGCCGAGCAGATCGGTGCCGGTCATCTCGCGCACCACCTCGGGGTCCTCGCCGAGCTCGCGCGCGTAGGCGGCCACCCGGTCCTTGGCCATGATGAGGGTGATGCCGCGCAGGTGCTCAGCCGGCGCCTCGGGCCCGGGACGCACCGCGACATACTGGACGTCCGGGTGGACGGCCACCGCCTGGTTGCTCGGCACAGTCCACGGGGTGGTGGTCCAGATGACGACGTACTCATCGGAGTCGGCGAGTTTGTAGCCGATCGTCACCGCGGGGTCCTGGCGGGACTTGTAGACTTCCTCGTCCATGCGCAGCTCGTGGTTCGACAGCGGCGTCTGGTCCTTCCAGCAGTACGGCAGGACGCGGTAGCCCTCGTAGACGTAGCCCTTGTCCCACAGCTGCTTGAACGCCCAGATGACCGATTCCATGTACTCGACGTTGAGCGTCTTGTAGTCGTTGTCGAAGTCTACCCAGCGGCCCTGACGGGTGACGTACTCCTCCCACTCCTTCGTGTACGTCAGCACCGAGGAGCGGCACACTTCGTTGAAGCGGGCGATGCCCATGTCACCGATCTCGGACTTGTCGGTGATGCCGAGCTGGCGTTCGGCTTCGAGTTCGGCGGGCAGTCCGTGGGTGTCCCAGCCGAAGCGGCGTTCGACGCGCTTGCCGCGCATCGTCTGGTAGCGCGGGACGACGTCCTTGACGTAGCCGGTGAGCAGGTGGCCGTAGTGCGGCAGGCCGTTGGCAAACGGCGGGCCGTCGTAGAAGACGAATTCGTTCTGGCCCTCGGAACCGGCCTCACGCTGGTCGATGCTCGCCTGGAAGGTGTTGTCGGCGTTCCAGAAGCGCAGCACGTCGTCTTCGATGGCAGGGAACGACGGCGATGCGGTCAGGCCTGCAGCGGAGGTCTTCTGCTTGGGATAGATCTGATCGGTCATGAGCGTCCTTGATGCGGTCGGCGGTCCGGTGACGAGGACGACGCTTCCGCCGCGGTACCACCTCGCTTATCGGAGTTCTTCCCGCCGCCGAGGCGTGACCCGGGTGGGCGTGGGAGCTCTCCGATCGCTCATTTCCAGGCTGTGACGGGCCTACCCGTCCGGGTCTAGTGGGGCACCGGTTCCAGTTGTCTGGAGTGGTGCCTGTTCTTCCGGATGCTCCCCGGTGATGGCCGGATCGTCGCAGGAGACATCTTAGCGCAGATGCATGCAGATTCCGAACTGCACCGGTGGGTTGCCGAGCTCCGCTGCCCGGCTCAGTCCGCGCGGCTGGGGGGGCGGCGGGCTCGGCGGTGTCAGCAGCTGCCGCAGCGGTGTGTGCACGGCGGTCGCGGATGAACCGAACTGCCGCGATCAGCAGCATGACGAGAAGCACGCCCGTGTACCCCCCGCGCGAAGGACACGTCGAGCTCCGTGGCGCCGGAGAGGTGGACATGCCGGGCCTATTCGGCGGCGGCCATGATTCGCGCCGCTGCGACGAGCAGAAACCGGGCCCGCACCGGATGCATGCGGGGGCCGCGGCCGGCAGCGAGCACGAAGAGCGCCACGGTGAGCGCGCGCAGCCCGGCATCGAGGGCGCCCTGTGGCGGCAGTGAGGAGAACCAGCCGGCGAGGAACAGCGCTGAAGGAGCGAACAGGACCGCGGCTCGGGCGATGCCGCGCCAGCGCCAGCCGGTGGCAGGGGCGGTGCCCGGGTGTGTCTCCAGGGCTGCGTGCAACATCGGTTCCTCTCGTCACCCGGCCCGGCGGTTGCGGATGCGCCGCCGGGCGGGTGCTTCCAGGCCACACCGGGGCGCGCTCAGCGTCGTTACGGCTTTCGTCGCAGAGGAATACCGGTTCACAGCCCCTGGTGGCGGGCCACCTTGTGCTGGGCGGCCTGGGCAAGCGGCCGGACGACCATGAGGTCGACGTTGACGTGATGCGGGCGGCTGAGCATCCAGTCCACCGCGTCGGCAATGTCCTCAGCCGTCAGGGGATTCTCGACCCCCTCGTAGATCTTGTCGGCGGCTTCCTGTGAACCGAAGCGCTTACGATTGAATTCCTCAGTCCTGACCATGCCCGGGGCGATCTCCATGACGCGCACCGGACTGCCCGCCAGCTCGAGTCGCAGGGTCTGCGCGATGGCATGCACCGCATGCTTTGAGGCGGTGTAGGCACCGGCTGCCTCATAGGTGACGAGTCCGGCGGTCGAGCCCATGATGAGCACGTCTCCGCGCCCCGAGGCGGTCAGAGCAGGCAGCAGGGCGTTGATGCTGCGCAGCAGTCCGAACGCGTTGATGTCCATGGTCTTCTGCCAGTCGGTCACCGCGGCGTCGGCGATCTCTGCATGACCGTAGGCAGCGCCCGCGTTGGCGATGAGAGCGTGGACAGGGCCTGCAGCGATGACCTGCTCAGCCATCGCTGCGACGTCGTCATCACTGGTGAGGTCGGCGGTGATGACAGTACACCCGGTCTCGTCGGCGAGCGCGGCGAGCTTCTCGGTTCGGCGGGCGACTGCGGTGACGTGCCAGCCGCTGGCGGTCAGGCGGCGGACGGTGGCTGCTCCGATCCCGGAGCTGGCTCCGGTCACTACTGCGCGCAGGGTCGTCATCGTGGCATCTCCTCATGAGCCGGATGTGGTGTCGTCTCCATCCTTGCCGCAGGCCTGGCCCTGCACAAGGTGGCGAGCGTCCTCCCGCTGCCGGTAACGACCGCGCGCCGGCCTGCCGTCGTCCCGACAGTCGGCGGGCTGAAGACGAGCACGAGCATGGCTGGTCTCCCCCGGTGTCTCAGCCGCGGGTGAGGAACGGTTTGCCGGCGCCGAAGGCTCCGCGTACGAACGGGATCTTGAGCATCAGCCAGGTGATGGCCGTGCAGATGAGTGTGTAGATGATCGGCAGGACGAGTCCGTGGAACAGCACAGAGCCGACCGTGTTGGGGTGGCCGATGACCTGCCGCATGGGGAACAGGATGAGCGGGTGGAGGAGGAAGACGCCGAATGAGTACGGGTAGATCCTGGTGAGGAACCGCCAGCCGGTGCGCATGTGAGTGTGCAGCAGCACATAGGCGGCCAGCGACATCGGCACCACGAACGGGGAGACGTATTCGTAGGCGAACCGCCATGGCCTGTCCCCCGGCCCGATCGCAGACCATGCCAGGATCGCACTGTATGAGGCGAAGAAGACGAGCCACGCCAGGATCGTCTGTTTGCGGGTGAGGATCCAGTCGCGCAGCACGAAGCCCAGCACATAGTAGCCCATGAGCGGCAGGAACCGGGTGGCGGCGTTGGGCTCGCCGACGTCGAAGAACGTCGAGATGACGTGATCGGCCATCCCGATCGCCAGCAGAATCCCGGCAGTGCCCCACTGCAGGCGCTTCGTTCCGTGCAGCGACAGAAGCCGCATGAACGGAGTGAGCAGGATCAGTCCGGCGAGCACGTATAGGAAGTACAGCTGCACATACGGGGAGCCGGTGAGGATCGCGGCGATCGGGCTCCAGGTGGTGTGGATGCGACCTTCGTAGAAGAGACGGAAGAGGATGTAGACGATTGTCCACACCACCAGCGGGATGCCGATGCGGTAGAAGCGTTTGATGAGGAATTCGCGTGGCCGCACGCCGCGATCGGGGTCGAGGGCGAGCGCGCCGGAGATCATGAGGAACACCGGCACTGACCAGCGGGCGGTCGCGTCGATGAGGTTGGCCGACCACCATGTGGCGTCGCCGTGGGAGCTCAGATCGGTCTCGACGGTGGCGCTGACACTGTGGATGGCCACGACGAAGAGGATCGCCAGAGAGCGGGCCGGGTTCATCCAGGCAGTCGACGTTGCGTTCTCGGCATAGCGCGGGGTCGGCGGCAGGGGGCTCACACTCCTATCCTGACATGAAGCCGCTGGTCGCCGGTGGTTTGAGTTCGGCTGCGCGGTGCGGGGATAATCACCGGTATGACTCAACCTGCCTCACGCACACATGACTCGGTGCACCTCCCGGACCGACCCGCTCTCGAAGGCCTGAAGGACAAGTGGGACTCCCGCTGGTCCGAGCAGCAGACTTACGCCTTCGACCCTGAGACCTCCCGCCAGGAGGTCTACTCGATCGACACTCCCCCGCCAACGGCGTCGGGATCGCTGCATGTGGGGCACGTCTTCTCCTACACCCAGACCGACATCATCGCCCGCTATCAGCGGATGATGGGCAAGAACGTCTTCTACCCCCTCGGCTGGGACGACAACGGCCTGCCGACTGAGCGCCGCACCCAGAACTACTACGGAGTGCGCTGCGAGCCGACTCTGCCGTACGACCCAGGCTTCACGCCGCCCGCCAAGCCGGCGAGGAACCCACGGGACTTCGTACCGGTCTCGCGCCGGAACTTCATCGAACTGTGCGAGAAGCTCGCCAGCTCCGATGGTGAGGTGTTCGAAGCGCTGTTCCGCTCGGTGGGCCTCTCGGTCGACTGGAATCACTCCTACCGCACCATCGACGCCGACTGCCGCGCTGTGTCTCAACGGGCGTTCCTCAAGGACCTCGCCGGCGGGCATGTGTACTCGCAGGAAGCCCCGACGATGTGGGACGTCACCTTCGGCACCGCTGTGGCGCAGGCTGAGCTGGAGGACCGGGAGCGCGAAGGCGCATACCACAGGGTCGCGTTCTACCCGGCTGCTGCTGACGGCACGGCTGACACGTCGGTTGAGCCGATCGTGATCGTCACCTCGCGTCCGGAGCTCATCCCGGCGGTGGCGGCGCTCGTCGCGCACCCGGATGATGAGCGCTACCAGGACTACTTCGGCACCCAGGTCGTCTCCCCGCTGTTCGGCGTGGCCGTCGACGTGCGTGCCCACCAGCTGGCCAAGCCGGAGAAAGGCACCGGCATCGCCATGGTGTGTACCTTCGGTGACCTCGCCGACGTCACGTGGTGGCGTGAGCTTAAGCTGCCCACCCGCGCGGTCATCACCCGCGATGGCCGTCTGCAGCGCGAGGTCCCGGAATGGATCGTCTCCTCCCCCGCTCCCGAGGCGGTGGCCAACTATGAGCAGCTGGCCGGGAAGACGACGTTCACCGCACGCAGGACGATCGCCGAGATGCTCGCTGAGTCCGGCGATCTGCTCGCTGAGCCGGAGGCGATCACGCACCCGGTGCCGTTCTACGAGAAGGGCGACAAGCCGCTGGAGGTCGTGACGTCCCGGCAGTGGTACATCCGCAACGGCGGCACCGATTCCGGGTTGCGCAAGAAGCTCATCTCCCGCGGCCGGGAACTCGACTGGTATCCCTCGTTCATGCGCTCCCGTTACGAGAACTGGGTGGAGGGTCTCAACGGCGACTGGCTCATCTCCCGCCAGCGCTACTTCGGTGTCGCGATCCCACTGTGGTATCGCCTTGATGAGGCCGGCGAGCCCGATTACGACAACCCCATCGTGCCCGATGACGCTTCGCTGCCGGTCGACCCGCAGGCAGATGTGCCAGACGGGTTCACCGCCGAGCAGCGCGATCAGCCCGGTGGCTTCACCGGTGAGCCGGATGTGCTCGACACGTGGGCGACCTCGTCGCTGACCCCGCAGATCGCCGGCGGCTGGTCGCGGGACGAGAAGCTGTGGTCCCAGACGGCACCGTTCGACCTGCGCCCGCAGGGCCATGACATCATCCGCACCTGGCTGTTCTCGACCGTCGTGCGCGCCAATTCGCTGAACGACGATGTGCCGTGGACCCGGGTTGCGCTCTCAGGCTGGATCCTCGATCCGGACCGCAAGAAGATGTCGAAGTCCAAGGGCAATGTCGTCGTGCCCAGCGACATCCTCGAGGAGTCCAAGCCCGGCTTCGGACCGGATGCCGTGCGCTACTGGGCCGGTTCGGCCCGGCTCGGTGCCGACACCGCCTATGAGGTCACGCAGATGCAGATCGGCCGGCGCCTGGCGATGAAGATCCTCAACGCCTCGAAGTTCGCACTCGCCCAGGGTGTGCACGCCGATCTCATCGGCCGCACCGACCTCATCACCGAAAGCCTCGACCAGGCTGTGCTGGCGGCGCTGCGCGAGACCGCAGCCGAGTGCTCGGCTTTCATGGCCGAGTACGACTACGCTCATGCGCTGCGCACCGCCGAGTCGTTCTTCTGGGCTTTCACCGACGACTACGTCGAACTGGCCAAGGACCGCTCCTACGGTTCGGTCGGCGAAGCCGGCCAGTTCTCGGCGCACGCGACTCTGGCGACCGCCCTCGATGTGCTGCTGCGTCTCTTCGCCCCGTTCATGCCGTTCGTGACCGAAGAGGTGTGGTCGTGGTGGCGGTCCGGTTCCGTTCACCGAGCTGTCTGGCCACAGGCGGACGACCTGCCGGTATTCGACGCCGACACTCAGGCTCTCGGGCACGTCGGCGATGTGCTCGGCGAGCTGCGCCGCGCGAAGACCGAGGCGAAGGTCTCACAGAAGACCCCGATCACCTCGGTGACCGTGACCGTTCCCGAGGCAGTGCTCGCCGCCGCACAGGGTGCTGAGAGTGACATCATGGCCGCCGGCCGCGTGCAGGCGTGGACACTGTCGGCCGGCGGTGACGACATCACGGTCGCCGACGTCGAGTTCGAGACCGCCGAGTGAGTGTTGCCGAACAGCCACACTGAAGCGGCTCGCTGAGCCTGATGTGGGCTTAAGCTGGGGGCGTGCAGTCGATCTGCACGCCCCCAGCTACATATCCCCCAGTCGGGCACCGGCCCGGCGCGCACGACCAGGAGACAGCGATGCGCAGCGAACTCTTCGCCAAACAGCACCAGGAGCAGGAGCTCAATCAGCGATGGACGATGCAGTCCAGCCGGATGGTGCGAGGGGTGGTGACCCCGCAGGAGCCGATGATCGCCACGAAGGGTGCGATGGTCGCCTACCAGGGCAACGTCAACTTCAAGCACCAGGGTTCGACCTCGGTTGGGCAGTTCATGAAGAAGGCTGCCACAGGTGAGGGCGGCCAGCTCATGCGGGTCGAAGGTCACGGCGAGATCTTCTTCGCCCGGATGGCCGCGAACATCTTCATGATGCAGCTCGAAGGTCCGCAGGACGCGCTGACCGTCAACACGTCGAGCATGCTCGCCTTCGACGCCTCGCTGCGCTGGGACATCCAGCCGCTGCGCGGCATCGGCGCGCTCACCTCGGGTTCCGGGCTGTTCAACCTTGAGCTCTCCGGTCACGGCACGGCCGCGATCTGTGCGCAGGGCCAGCCGATGGTCCTCGACTGCTCGCGCACTCCGACGTTCGTCGACCCGCAGGCGGCGGTGTGCTGGTCGGCGAACCTCGCTCCGGACATCCACACAGATGTCACCCTCGGCTCATTCTTCGGCCGGGGCTCCGGTGAGGGGATCCAGATGCGCTTCCACGGTCCGGGCTTCGTCGTCGTTCAGCCGGCAGAGACGTACTGAGCCAGCACAGGTCAGAACAGTCGCTCAGTCTGCGCGCTGTCGCCGGTCTCTGCGGCTCGTCTGATCGCAGCCAGGGGCCGGTCGCAGCCCCTGCTGAACTCTTCGAGCGCGGCAGCGATGCCGCCAGGGCGTGCCGGTGCCACCTGATAGACAACGGCCCGGCCGCGCTCGGCTGAGACGTGACCCGCCTCGCGCAGAATCTCCAGGTGATTCCTGGTGACCTGGCGAAGATGCTGAGTTCGTGGTGCAGCCTTGAAGCAGATGCCGGAGCCTTCCCGAGCCGGAGTATGAGCTCCCGCCTGGTGCTCTCCCCCAGCGCGCGCAGGACCTGCACTGTCTCGTCGGCGCCGGCGACTCATCGCATCCCTGCCTCCGCACCTGCTTACGGGCCGGCAGTCTGCTCCAGGGCGGCTTTGGCCAGGACGAGCTCTCTCGCCAGCCGGAGTCGTTGGCGTCGAAGCAGGACCGCTGGGTTATGACGTCGACATCGAGGTTCTCGAATCCGGTTTCGCGCACACGCAGCGTCACACCCTCAGATCCTTCAGTGATGAAGGACTCTGTGAGCGTCATCGGAAGCTCCCTGGCGACGACGGCTTCAGCGGGGCCGTCGAGCGGCTCACCGGCTGTCCACCTGGAGGCCGCGTAGTGCGGAGGCCTGAGCTCGACGGCGTGAATGGCGAAAGTGCCATGAACCGGGGCGGTGACGAAGGCCAGGTCATCGCTGCGCGTAACGGTGTGATCGCGCAGCTCTCCATCGTTGATGAACTATCCGGGCTGTGAGATCAGCGCGAAGACGGCTGGAGCGGACGCAGCGATCTCATTGCTGCGGTTGATGATGAGGTGTTCCATGGGTGCTCCCTGAGGCAATAACGCAGCCATTCAGCTGCGGTAACTGAATGGCTGCACTATGCGTCATGGAGTCAAAGCTCAGCGGCTGCAGAACGGTCTACCGAGTGCACGCCGGCTCTCGCGCAGACTCCTCTGCGAGCGGGAGGGTCAGGCCGATTTCTTGCGGCGGGCCGGCTGCGCCTTGCGCGGCACGATCGTCGGGGCGACGTTCGAGTCGACGACGTCCTTGGTGATGACGACGCGTTCGACGTCGTCGCGGCTGGGCACATCGAACATAACCGGCTGCAGGACCTCTTCCATGATGGAGCGCAGGCCGCGGGCGCCGGTGCCGCGCAGCAGCGCGAGGTCGGCGATGGCCTCCAGGGCCTCGTGCTCGAACTCGAGTTCGACGTTGTCGAACTCGAACATCCGCTGGTACTGCTTGACCAGTGCGTTGCGCGGTTCGGTCAGGATCGTCATGAGGGCATCGCGGTCGAGGTTGGAGACGGTGGCGATGACCGGCAGACGGCCGATGAACTCCGGGATGAGCCCGAACTTCAGCAGGTCTTCGGGCAGCATCTGGCTGTAGATGTCCTCGTCGTCGTTCTTCGACTGCAGCATCGCGCCGAAGCCGATGCCGTGCTTGCCCTTCCGGGAGGAGATGATCTCCTCCAGACCGGCGAAGGCGCCGGCGACGATGAAGAGCACGTTGGTCGTGTCGATCTGGATGAAGTCCTGGTGCGGGTGTTTGCGCCCTCCCTGCGGCGGCACTGATGCCTGGGTGCCTTCGAGGATCTTTAGCAGCGCCTGCTGCACGCCCTCACCGGAGACATCGCGGGTGATGGAGGGGTTCTCGGCCTTACGGGCGATCTTGTCGATCTCGTCGATGTAGATGATGCCGGTCTGGGCGCGCTCCACATCGAAGTCAGCGGCCTGAATGAGCTTGAGCAGGATGTTCTCGACATCCTCGCCGACGTAACCGGCTTCGGTCAGGGCGGTGGCGTCGGCGACGGCGAAGGGCACATTCAGCTTCTTCGCAAGCGTCTGAGCGAGATAGGTCTTGCCGGAACCGGTCGGGCCGACGAGCAGGATGTTGGACTTTGAGATCTCGATGTCGTCGTCATCGAGACTGCGGGAGGCACGGATGCGCTTGTAGTGGTTGTACACCGCCACGGCGAGGGCCTTCTTCGCGGTCTCCTGACCGACGATGTACTCCTGCAGGAAGTCGTAGATCTCCTGTGGCTTGGGCAGCTCGGTCTCCTCGACCTCTGCCAGCGGCTGGTTGAGCTTCTCTTCGATGATCTCGTTGCACAGCCCGATGCACTCATCGCAGATGTAGACACCGCCACCGGCAATCAGCTTGCGAACCTGCTTCTGCGACTTGCCGCAGAAATTGCAGTTGAGAAGATCTGCACTATCGCTCTTGCGCGCCACGGTCACAACCTTTCCAAGGGGCACACGCTATCAGCCTAACCCGCTTCTGTTCAGTACCTCAACAGCATGTCACACGGCACGGACAACGCCTGCGACCTCACCCGCCCGTGTCGTGACACCCTGTTCCCAGGCGCGGAATTACGGCTGCTGGCCACGCCCTCGGGAACGGCACCGGCCCGCACCCCGATCACGAGGCGCGGGCCGGTGAGGCTGCGCTGTCGGCGGCTGTCCTCAGGCGTTCTTGCGTGAGGAGAGCACCTGGTCGACCAGGCCGTACTCCTTGGCCTGCTCGGCAGTGAGGAACAGGTCGCGTTCGATGTCGTTGGAGATCTGGTCAGCGGACTTGTTCGTGTGCTTGGCCAGCGTCTCCTCCAGCCAGGTGCGCATGCGCAGCACCTCGGCGGCCTGGATCTCGATGTCCGAAGCCTGGCCGTGGCCCTGGCCCTGCATCGCTGGCTGGTGGATGAGCACACGGGCGTTCGGCAGCGCCAAGCGCTTGCCCGGGGTGCCGGCGGCCAGCAGCACAGCGGCAGCCGATGCGGCCTGCCCGAGGCAGACGGTCTGGATCTCGGGCTTGATGTACTGCATCGTGTCGTAGATCGCCGTCAGCGCGGTGAACGAGCCGCCCGGCGAGTTGATGTAGAGCGTGATGTCACGGTCCGGGTCCTGCGATTCGAGGACGAGCAACTGGGCCATGACGTCGTCGGCGGAGGTGTCGTCGACCTGCACGCCGAGGAAGATGACGCGGTCCTCGAACAGCTTGGTGTAGGGGTCCTGCCGCTTGAAGCCGTAGGGGGTGCGCTCTTCGAACTGCGGCATGACATAGCGCGAAGTCGGCATCGCACCGGCGGTGCTCCAGGGATCGATACGAGTCATCTATGTCTCCTTATGCTTCGTTGAGCGAGGTGTCGCCGTCGAGGTCGTCGGACTTCGTGATGACCTTGTCGATGAAGCCGTAGTCGAGGGCCTCATCAGCGGTGAACCAGTGGTCACGGTCATTGTCTTTGAGGATCTGCTCCAGGGACTTGCCGGTCTGCTCGGCGGTCAGCTCGGCCATCTGCTTCTTCATGTGCAGGATGAGCTCGGCCTGGATCTTGATGTCGGTGGCGGTGCCGCCGATGCCGCCCAGCGGCTGGTGCATGAGGATCCGGGCGTGTGGGGTGGCATAGCGCTTGCCCTTCGCACCCGAGGACAGCAGGAACTGTCCCATCGAGGCGGCCATGCCCATGGCAACCGTGCCGACATCGGGGCGGATGTACTGCATGGTGTCGTAGATGGCCATGCCTGCAGTGACCGAGCCGCCGGGTGAGTTGATGTAGAGCCAGATGTCGCGGTCGGGATCCTCGGCTGCCAGCAGCATCATCTGCGCGCAGATGGCGTTGGCGTTGTCGTCGCGCACCTCTGAACCCAACCAGATGATGCGCTCCTTGAGCAGCCGGTTGAAGATGTGATCATCCAGTCCCAGTCCTGCCGGCTTGTCCTGCGCGACCGGCTGGGAGGCGTACTCGTGTGTCGTCACGTGTCACTCCTGTGGTTCGGTTCCATGCTTACTGGACTCTAACCCGTCGGCACCGGGTTTTAGTCCCGCATCGCCTTGTGTTCGCCCTCAGCATATGAGGGTTGATCACAGACGACGCAGGGCGGGCACGGTCTCCCGTGCCCGCCCTGTCTGATGCGTCAGGTGCGCAGCAGGTCAGTCCTGCTTCTCAGCCTCGGCGTCGTCAGCCGCCTCATCAGCCTCGGCGTCGTCGGCTGCCTCCGCGGTCTCCTCGGCCTCGGTGTTAGCGTCCTCGTCGTCCTCGTTGGACTCCGGGCTGACGAACTTCGTCATGTCGACGGCGTTGCCGTCGGTGTCGACGACCGTGGCCTCAGCGAGGACAGCGGCCAGGCCCTTGCGGCGGGCGACCTCTCCGCTGATGGCCGGCACCTGGCCGGAGGACTGCAGCATCTGGATGAACTCCTGGGGCTGCATGCCGTACTGCTGGGCCATCGCCATGATGTACTCGATGAGCTCGGCCTGGGAGACCTCGACCTCTTCCTTCTCAGCGATCGCGTCGAGCAGGAACTGGGTGCGGACGGCCTTGGCCGTCTCGTCCTGGATCTCCTGGTAGCGCTCGTCGCCTTCTTCGGCTCCGGCGGCCTCAGCCTGGCGGGAGACCTCCTCGGCGAGGAACTTCTCCGGCAGCGGCAGCTCGACCGTCTCCAGCAGCGCGTCGAGGACCTTCTCGCGCGCCTGGACGCTCTGCTCGAGCTCCTTCTGCTTGGCGACGTTCTCGCGGGTCTCCTCGCGCAGCTCCTCGATGGTGTCCGAACCAGAGGCCATCTGAGCGAAGTCGTCATCGGCATCAGCGAGGACGCGCTCCTTGACGGCGTTGAGCTTGACGGTGACGACTCCCTCAGAGCCCTTGTGCTCTCCACCGGCAAGCGTCGTGCTGAAGGTGGTTTCCTCGCCTTCGGAGAGGTCGAGAAGAGCGTCGTCAAGACCATCGATCATGGTGCCGGCGCCGACTTCGTAGGAGATGTCGGTGGCCTCGTCGATGACTTCGTCATCGACCTTGGCGGTCAGGTCGATGGTGACGAAGTCGCCTTCAGCGGCCGGACGGTCGATCGGGTTGAGGGTGCCGAAGCGGGCACGCAGCTCGTCGATCTCCTTGTCGATGTCCTCGTCGGTGACCTCGTAGGTGTCGACCTCGACCTCGATGGAGTCGTAGGCCGGCAGCTCGATGTTCGGCATGCAGTCGACCTCGACGGTGAAGACGAGGTTGCCCTCTTCGGCTCCGTCGAGTCCGGGGATCTCGGAGACCTCGACCTCGGGGCTGCCGAGCGGGCGGACGTCGTTCTCGTTCAGAGCCTGGCGGTAGAAATCGTCCAGGCTGTTGTTGACGGCCTCCTGCAGGACGGCCGGACGGCCGACGCGCTGGTCGATGATGCGGGCCGGAACCTTGCCGCGGCGGAAGCCGGGGACGGTGATCTGCTTGGAGATCTCCTTGTATGCCTCGTCGATGCTCGGCTTGAGTTCGGCATAAGGCGCTTCAACGCTGAGCTTGACCCGAGTCGGGTCGAGATTCTCGACGGAGCTCTTCACGATGTACCTCTCGTTCGGACGGTGGGATCGGCGGAGGCGATCCGCCTAAGTCATGAGTCTCATCACCGCACAGACGCCGGCGGCAATGCACAGCTCTCCAGTCTAGTCATGGAGGCAGTCGTTTTGCACATTGGGCCGCTGCAGCGCCGCGGGCTCCCGTCGGCACCGCAGGGGAACAGTTGAGAGTTCAATTGTGTTGGCTGGGTATGAGAGCTTTCGGATTCCTGTCATTCGGTCATGACGGTCACGGGCGCCGGCTTGGTGATCCCGATGCCCGGCAGATGCTCCACGATGCCATCCCCATCGCCGAACGGGCCGATGAGCTCGGTGTCAACGGCGCGTACTTCCGGGTGCATCATTTCGCCCGCCAGTCGGCTGCCCCGATGCCGCTGCTGGCCGCGATCGCTGCGCGCACGCAGCGCATCGAGGTGGGCACAGGCGTCATCGATCTGCGCTAGCGCATGCCCGGGTTGTAGCACCCGTTGTCAGCGTCGGCGCGCTTTACAGCACAACGCTGACGGAAATCCTGGCTGGTTTTCGATGAAGGCGGCTCTTCCTGCGCTGAGCGTCGGTGCGATGATCGCGCAACCCGGCGGTGCTCCACCCTCATAGAGGCGCATCAAGTACTTCGCGCAGCTGATCGACGGTGGGCGAACCAGCCAGCCCGGCAGGAGTGCGGAACACTCGACAGGCGAGCCCCACCGGCGTGTGCTCGTCGGCGAAGGGGTCGGAACCGTCAATGAGGACGGTCGGGGACCCGTGGAACCCGAGGCGGGCGGCGTCCTCGGCAGTCTCGACTCGCTGATGCACGACGCGGACGTCCGATCGGCCGTCGAGGGCCTCGGTGAGACGCCGGTCGAGCACCTCCCAGTTCGGGCACCCGTCGAAGTACTGCAACGTGATCTCCATGATCCACTCCTCTCAGGCTCTGTCCGCGCGGACCGCGGCCGGTGACGCCGTCTCAGGCGACGCGGCCGCCGCTTGGCTCTTGCGGGCACGCGCGGCGCGCAGCCCGTTGGCGATGACGACGACCTCGGCGACCTCGTGGACGAGGACGACCGCGGCCAGGCCGAGCACGCCGGTGATGGCCAGCGGCAGCAGCACGGCGATGATCGCCAGGGACAGCACGATGTTCTGGTTCATGATCGCCCGGCCGCGGCGGGCATGCCGCAGCGCCTGCGGGATCAGGCCGAGGTCGTGCCCGGTGAAGGCGACATCGGCGGACTCGATCGCGGCGTCGGAGCCGGTCGCGCCCATCGCGATGCCCACAGTCGCACCGGCCAGGGCGGGGGCGTCGTTGATGCCGTCGCCGATCATCGCCGTCGGCGAGGCCTCGGAGAGCTGGGCGACGATGCGGGCCTTGTCCTCGGGCCGCAGCTCGGCGTGCACGTCGCCGATCCCGGCGATCTGCGCGAGCGCGTGGGCGGTGCGGGCGTTGTCGCCGGTGAGCATGCTCACCTCAACCCCCTGCCCTCGCAGCGTGCGCACGGCCTCGGGGACCTCGGGGCGCAGCTCGTCGCGGACGCCGATCGCCCCGGCCAGGCGGCCGTCGACGGCCACGAGCACGCAGGTCTGGCCCTCGGCCTCCAGGTCCTCGACCCGGGCCTTGAGCGGTCCGGCGTCGATCCAGCGGGGGCTGCCCACCGTCACCCGGCGGCCGTCGACGGTGCCGCCGATGCCGTGCCCGGCCTCCTCCGTCACGTCCTGCGCGGCGAGGGCCCCCTGGCCCGCGGCGGCGATGGCGGCGGCGAGAGGGTGCGTCGAGTGCTGCTCGACGGACGCCGCCCAGGCGAGCACCTGCGCGTCGTCGAACCCGTCGGCGGCGACGACGGCGGTGACCTCGGGCCGGTTGCGGGTCAGGGTGCCGGTCTTGTCCACGGCGAGGTGGCGGATGCCGCCGAGGCGCTCGAACGCGGCACCGCTCTTGATGACGACGCCGAACTTCGTCGCCGCCCCGATCGCGGACACCACGGTGACCGGTACCGCGATCGCCAGTGCGCACGGGCTGGCGGCGACGAGCACGACCAGGGCGCGGGTGATCCAGGTCTCCGGGTCGCCGAGCAGCGAGCCGAGCACGCCGACCAGGACGGCGAGGACCATCACGCCGGGCACCAGCGGGCGGGCGATCTGGTCGGCGATGCGCGCGCGTTCGCCCTTCTCTGCCTGGGCCTGCTCGACCAGCTCCACGATGGTGGTCAGCGAGTTGTCGGTGCCCGCCGCGGTCGCCTCGACCTCCAGGACCCCGGCGGTGTTGATCGCGCCCGCCGAGACCGCGTCATCGGGGGCGACCTCGACCGGGATCGACTCGCCGGTGATCGCGGAGGTGTCCAGGCTGGAGCGACCGGACCGGACAGTCCCGTCGGTGGCGACCCGCTCGCCCGGACGGACCAGCAGCACGTCGCCGACGGCGATCTCCTTGGCCGGGACCTCGACCGAGGCACCGTCGCGCAGCACGGTCGCGGTCTCCGGCACGAGCTTGAGCAGCGCGCGCAGGCCGCCGCGGGCGCGGTCCATCGCCTTGTCCTCCAGGGCCTCGGCGACCGAGTACAGGAACGCCAGCGCGGCGGCCTCCTCCACGTAGCCGAGGATGACCGCGCCGACGGCACTGATCGTCATCAGCAGCGCGATCCCGAGCTTCCGCTTGGCGAACAGGTTCCGCAGCGCGCCGGGCACGAACGTGTACGCGCCCAGCAGCAGGCCCGCCCAGAACGCGACCAGCGCCGCGACGTGCAGCCCCGACCACTCCAGCACCAGGCCGGTGCCGAACGCGACCCCGGAGAGGATCGGCACCACCAGGCCCGGGTCGCGCCACCACGGGCGCTCGGTTTCCTCTGCCTCTTCGGCGGCGTTGGTGGTCGGCTCGTCGCAGCCGCAGGCGGCGCTCACGAGGCGTCCTCGGAGCCGCTCGGGCCGCAGCAGCCGGGCACCGAGCAGTGCGGGTCGATGCACGGGGCGCTCTCGTCCACCGCCAGCGTCACGTCCACCAGCGCCGTCAGCGCCGCGGCCAGGTGCGGGTCGGCGATCTCGTAGCGAGTCTGCCGCCCCTCGGGCTCGGCGACCACGATGCCGCAGTCGCGCAGACAGGTCAGATGGTTGGACACGTTCGAGCGGGTCAGCCCCAGCTCGCGCGAGAGCACGGCGGGGTGGCTCGGGCCGTCGAGCAGGGACATCAGGATCTTGGAGCGCGTCGGGTCGGCCATGGCCCGGCCAAGCCGGTTCATCACGTCGAGGCGCGAAGCAATAGTCAGCATGCACTGAACTATACAGTGCACGCTGACCAATCGTCCAGATGCAGGGGCTGCCGCACGCGCTCCGCGCGCTTGCCCTCGGGAACCGCGGTCACCTCTTGCGCCAGCTCGACCACGTCGGCATCCCAGGTGCGCCAGGACTTCCAAGGCGGCTACATCACGTGGACGCGCAGCGAAGGCGCGCGCATCCGCTACACCTGAGCGCATGGTCGTGCCCACAGCATTCGCACGCAGGCTCCTGTTCCAAGCTTCCAACCCACCCGAAACCGATGCCGGCCCCGGGTCTGGAAACACAGCACGCGGCGTGTGAATAGACGAAGTGCCGCGAGAGAACCCGCGGCACTTCGCTCCGTCGGGGTGACAGGATTTGAACCTGCGACCCTCCGCTCCCAAAGCGGATGCGCTACCAAGCTGCGCCACACCCCGGCTCAACGAGACACTACTCTAGCCGCCTGAGCAGTCTTCGTCCTAATCTGCAGCGCGGCTGCCGGCATCGCACATCAGCCCACGTCACGGTGTCACCACCACTCGGCCAGCCCTCGCCTCGCTTTGCATTCGGAGCTGATCTGTTCTAACATTTCTACAGCGCTCACACGGGCGCATCGGGGATGTAGCTCAATGGTAGAGCCTCAGTCTTCCAAACTGATGGTGCGGGTTCGATTCCCGTCATCCCCTCCGCATTCCGCCGGTCCACATGTGGGTCGGCGGTTCTCTATCTCCGTACGCCGACATGTGCCCGATCCTGCGACTGCTGGGTCTTTGGCACAATGAGCCCGTGAGCGAACACAAACCCTCCCATGCAGGTCCTGCATCCTACCGCCCGCGTCAGCACCGCGCGCTCAGCCCGGCGTCTGCAGCGGTGGCGTGTGTCTCTGCTGCAGCGGTGCTGCTTTTCGGCTTCGAGTCGGACTGGGGCTATCTCCCGCTCGCCGTCGGTCTCATCGGATCGTGGGCGATCGACCGGGCGCTGGGCCGGGACGTGCTGCTCATCTGCCTGGCGCTAGCGTTCATCTCGACGATCTCACTCAAGGCCGATATCTCCTGGGACAACATCGCCGTGATGGGGGCCGTACTCTCCGGCGCGGTCATCATCCCCTATGCCATCAGCCGCTGGGTCTACCGCGACCACGCCGTCAGGTTCCCGCGGCGGATCGGCCAGCCGTGGTCGAAGCTCGAATGGTCCTGGCTGTTCATCGTGCTCTTCCTCGGCTGGCTCATCCTGCCGCGGTACTTCATCAGCTCCGGGGTGTACACCAACTGGCCGGCCGTGGAGACACCGAGTGAGATCCTCCGGCTGTTCCTCGGCGTCAACGCCGTGGGCATCTGGGATGAACTGTTCTTCATCTGCACGGTCTTCACGCTGCTGTATCGCCACTTCTCATTCTGGACGGCCAACGTGCTCACCTCAGTGATCTTCGTGTCCTTCCTGTGGGAACTGGGCTACCAGGCTTGGGGCCCGGTGCTGACCGTTCCATTCGCACTCGTCCAGGCGGTCGTCTTCACCCGTACGAAGTCACTGCCCTACACGATCTGCGTGCACCTGCTCTTCGACCTCATCGTCTTCCTTACCATCGTCCACGCCCACCATCCCGGTGCGCTGCCGATCTTCTGGTACTGAAACGACCGGGCCCGGGAACGACTGAGCCCGCCTGACCGGGGGCCAGGCGGGCTCAGCTCAGGATCTGCGGAGGGGTGAGCCTCAGATGGTCTCACCGTTTTCGTAGGCGGCCATGATGCCGATGCGCCGCTCGTGGCGTTCATCTCCGGAGAACGGCTCGGTCAGGAACGCGTCGACGATGGCGAACGCGTCAGCCTCGCTGTGCTGGCGCGCACCGATCGAGACGATCTGAGCGTTGTTGTGTTGCCGGGCCAGCCGGGCGATCTCCGGATTCCAGGCCAGGGCCGCACGCGCACCCTCGACCTTGTTCGCTGCCATCTGCTCACCGTTGCCCGAACCGCCGATGACGACACCCAGTGCCGGGGTGCCCGAGGCGTTGTCGGTCACCACCGCCTCGGCGGCGGCGATGCAGAAGGCGGGGTAGTCATCGAGTGCATCGTATTCGTGGGCGCCGTGGTCGACGACGTCGTAGTCCTGGGCTGCGAGGTGCGCCTTGAGCGCCTCCTTGAACTCGAAGCCAGCGTGGTCGGTGCCGAGATGAACTTTCATTGCCTGCCCTTTCGCAGCGTGTCAGTCGGAGACTCAGTCGAAGATCGGGCCGACCGTGCGGGTGCGCTTGAGTTCGAAGAACCCGTCGGTGCTTGCCACGGCCAGCACTCCATCGAACAGCTTACCGGCAGCCTCGCCCTTGGGGGCAGGGCTGACGACCGGGCCGAAGAAGGCGACCTCGCCCAGCGAGATGACCGGGGTGCCGACGTCTTCGCCGACCTTGTCGATGCCCTCCTTGTGGGAGGCGCGCAGCTGCTCGTCGTACTTATCGGTGTTGGCGGCCTGAGCGAGTTCGGCCGGCAGTCCTGCCTCGGCGAGCGCGGCGGGGATGACCTCGTCGAAGTCGCGGCGGCCCTCGACGTGGATGAGGGTGCCCAGGGCGGTGTAGAGATCGGCGAGCACCTCGGGTCCGTGTTCGACCATCGCGGCGGTGACGACGCGGGCCGGGCCCCAGGCGAGCTTCATGTTCTCCTTGTACTCCTCGGGCAGCTCCTCACGGCCCTCGTTGAGCACTGAGAGGCTCATCGGGTGGAAGGCGACCTTGACGTCGCGGACCTTCTCGACCTCGAGTGCCCAGCGGGAGGTCATCCACGCCCAGGGGCAGGTCGCGTCGAACCAGAAATCGAGTGTCTCAGTGCTCATCAGAGTCCTTCCGTGTCGGTCTGCCGCAGGGCTGCGGCCGGATGTGCGATGACCGCGCCGGATGCGCCCGGCACGGCTTCCGATCATGCAACAATGAGCCTAGTCCGATCATTCCACCAGCTGATATTCCGGAGGCCCATCCGTGGCACAGCACAACCTGACCCGCGCCGAGGCGGCCGAGCGCGCAGCGCAGATCTCGGTCACGTCCTACGACGTCACACTCGTCCTCGACGGTCAGGGAGAGACGTTCCGCTCAGTCACCACGGTGCGCTTCGCTGCCGACAGCGATGATTCGACCTTCATCGACGCGGTCACCGCGAAGGTGCACAGCATCCGGCTCAACGGCGAGGAGCTGCCTGTCGACAAGCACGTCTCAGCCGCCCGCATCAGCCTGCCGGGCCTGGCCCCGGACAACGAGCTGCGCATCGACGCCGAGTTCTTCTACATGAACACCGGTGAGGGTCTGCACCGGTTCGTCGATCCGGTCGACGACGAGACGTACCTGTACACGCAGTTCGAGGTGCCTGATGCCCGCCGCGTGTTCGCCGTGTTCGAGCAGCCCGATCTCAAGGCCTCGTTCTCCTTCACGATCATCGCCCCGGAGTCGTGGACGGTCGTGTCGAACTCCCCGACCCCGGTCGCCGGTGAACCGCATGAGGCGCTCGCCGAGCTCGGCATCGAATCGGGCGATATGGCGTTGTGGCAGTTTGCTCCCACTCCCCCGATCTCGTCCTACATCACTGCGATCATCGCCGGGCCGTACAAGTCCGCGCACTCCTCGCTGCTCAGCTGCGACGGCGAGGAGGTGCCGCTGGGCGTCTACGCCCGCGCATCGCTGTTCGAGCACGTCGATGCCGAGGAGATCTTCAAGCTCACCCGCGCCGGGTTCACCTTCTTCGAGGACCTCTTCGCCACCCCGTACCCGTTCGAGAAGTTCGATCAGCTCTTCGTCCCGGAGTTCAACGCCGGGGCGATGGAGAACGCCGGTGCCGTCACGATCGTCGAGGACTACGTCTTCCGTTCCCGGCCCAAGCGCAGCACCGTCGAGTCCCGCGCGGTGACGATCCTGCACGAACTGGCGCACATGTGGTTCGGCGATCTCGTCACGATGCGCTGGTGGAACGACCTGTGGCTCAACGAGTCGTTCGCCGAGTTCACCTCGACGCTGGCGACTGCCGAGGCCTCGGAGTTCTCCGATGTGTGGACGAGCTTCGCAACAGTCGAGAAGGCCTGGGCGTATCAGCAGGATCAGCTGCCGAGCACCCATCCGATCGTCGCCCCGATCGAGGACCTCTTCGACGTCGAGGTCAACTTCGACGGCATCACCTACGCCAAGGGCGCAGCCGTGCTCAAGCAGCTCGTCGCCTGGGTCGGCCGAGATGCGTTCTTCGCCGGCGTCAAGCGCTACTTCGACGCCCACGCCTGGGCGAACACGGAACTGGACGACCTGCTCACCGAACTCGAGGCCACCTCGGGCCGGGATCTGCGCACCTGGTCGCAGCTGTGGCTGGAGGAATCGGGCATCAACCTGCTGCGCCCGATCGTCGAGACCGACGAGTCCGGCCAGCTCACCCGCCTGGCGATCAGCCAGGAGGCCGTCGAGCTGCCCGGCCGCCCGGTCCCCTCACTGCGCCCGCACCGCGTGGCGATCGGCTGCTATGACATCACCGACTCCGGCCAGGTGGTGCGCACCCACATCCAGTCGATCGATCTCGACGGCCCCGTCGCCGAGGTGGAGGTCCCGGCCGGTGCCTCGTCTCGCCCGGACATCATCGTCGTCAACGACGGTGACCTCACCTATGCCAAGACCCGGTTCGATGAGGTGAGCCTGCGCAATGCGATCGCCCACGCCTCGGGCTTCGAGGACTCGCTGACCCAGCTGCTCGTCTTCTCGACCGTGTGGGATATGGTCCGCGACGGGGAGATCCCCGCCCAGGACTACCTCGCCCTCGTCGGCGCACATGCCGGATCCATCACCCATTCAGCCGGGCTGCTCGCCCAGCTGCGGCAGGCGAAGGCCGCGATCACCCGGTTCCTGCCGCCGCACCTGCGCGCCGATGCGCGCGCCCGGTTCGCCGATGACCTGTGGACACAGCTGCACAACGCCGCCCCGGGCTCAGACAGCCAGCTGCAGTTCCTCATCGGCTTCGCCGAGACCGCCGAGACCGACAGCCAGCTCGACCGAGTCGCCCAGATGCTTGAGACCGGCTCCGCCCCGGTCGAAGGCGTGAGCATCGACACCGATCTGCGCTGGAGCCTCGTCATCGCACTGGCCGCCGCCGGACGCCTCGATGAGGCCGGCATCAGTGCCGCGCTGGAAGCCGATGACACCGCGATGGGCCGCAACAAGGCTCAGACGGCCAAGGCCTCCCCGCAGACCCCGGCGGCCAAGACCGCGGCATTCCGCTCCCTGGCCGATGACCGCGAGCTGCCGAACTCGGTCGTCGCTGCGACCGCGCTGGGCTTCGCTGCCGGCCTGCAGCTGCCCGACGGGTCGCTGGTGGCTGCTGAGGAACCGGTCGGCAGCTTCGTCACCGAGTACTTCGACCGGGTCGCCGGCTGGTGGGAGTCACGCACCCTGGAGATCGCGCAGACGCTGACGCTCAGGCTCTACCCGCCGGCCACGCCCGAGGCGGTGGCCCGGACCCGGCAGTGGCTCCAGGAGCATCCGGCCGCCCCGAAGGGGCTGCTGCGGCTCATGGCCGAGAACCTCGACAACGCCGAACGGGACCTGCGCGCCCAGCAGACCGCCGTGGAAGCGCTCAGCGCTGCCGGGGCGGAAGCGGGCAGCTGACCGGCAGCT